>CAMDBX010000002.1 GCA_945889445.1 Rhizobium sp. Q54 | reverse complement strand
GCGCATCGCCAGCTTCGTGTCAGTCCCCTCAAGCGGCACGATTCGGAAGGCAGGTTCCGCCGGGCGGAACCAGATCAGGAGCAAGGTGTAATAGAGTCCGAACTGCCCAGCCCCCATCAGCATCCACTGTCCGACCGTGCCCTGCATTCCCAGTCCGTGGAAGAATTTGGCAGAGGCATAGGTCGTCACCGTCCAGAACACGGCAAGACCGATGAGATTTGCGGCGGTGCGGCGCAGCGTCTGGGCAACGCGGGCTGGGCCGCCCTTCGGCTCTGAACCCGGCAACAGCCGCCGTGCTGCCGCAACCGCGCCATGGGCCAGCGCCACGGCGATGGCGATGATGGCCGCCACGAACCCGAGGAAGCCAAGTGTGCTACGCCCCTTGGGCCCACCGTCGACCCGCTCGATGATGCTGCCGATGTGATCTGCCAGCGCCGGAAAGGCGCGCAGCGTGGCATTGAATTGCTCGAAAAACTCAAACTGCTTTCGCTTCAGAAAGCTGGCAAACTCCTCCGCACGCGCCGCCTGGGCGCCGGAGGCAGGCGGCGGAAGGGCCGGTGCCGTCACCCGCGTCTGCGGGGAGGCCTTCAGGTCGTTCAGAACGGCACCGGTCACCGCCTTGACGATCTGGTTCACCTGTTCGTCGCTGAGTTGGACGGACGTCGCGGGGGCCTCGGCCCGGGCAGCGCATGGCGACACCAACAGCGCCAGCAGCACCGCCAATCCAGTCGCTCAAAACCAATTTCTGATAGGTTTCACAACCTTGTGTAGCATCAAGATTGTGGCAAAACTATCCAGATGAAGACAAACTGCCTCCTTCGTCCGCACCTTCCTTTCGCCAGCTTCTCTCACCCACAGGCGTCAAGGGCAGCAGGCAATGGAAATCCATCACCGCTTTATCGCCGCCCAAAACCTGCTAGAAGCCGCCCAAACACTTGATTTGGACCGAGCCGAACACATGTCCGACGACAAGCCGCAGAAGACCGACCGCTACCGGGACACCGTGTTCCTGCCCAAGACCAGCTTCGCCATGAAGGCTGGTCTGCCGCAGCGCGAGCCTGAGCTTCTGAAGCGCTGGGAGGCGATCGACCTTTACAACACGCTCCGCCAGCAGTCGGCCGGCCGCCCCAAATACGTGCTGCATGACGGCCCCCCCTACGCCAACGGCCACCTGCACATCGGCCACGCCCTCAACAAGATCCTCAAGGACATCGTCACCCGCTCGCGCCAGATGCAGGGCTTCGATTCCAACTACGTGCCGGGCTGGGACTGCCACGGCCTTCCCATCGAGTGGAAGATCGAGGAGCAGTATCGCGAGAAGGGACGCAACAAGGACGACGTGCCCATCAACGACTTCCGCAAGGAATGCCGTGCCTTCGCCGCGCACTGGATCGACGTGCAGCGCGAGGAGTTCAAGCGGCTGGGCGTGACGGGCGACTGGGACAACCCTTACCTCACCATGAACTTCCGCGCCGAGGCGCTGATCGCCAACGAACTGCTGAAGTTCGCCGAGTCCGGCCAGCTCTATCGCGGTTCCAAGCCCGTCATGTGGTCGGTGGTCGAGAAGACCGCGCTTGCCGAGGCCGAGGTCGAATACCAGGACTACCAGTCCGACACGATCTTCGTGAAGTTCCCTGTGCGCGAAGCGTCTTCGGGCAAGTTGCTCGGTGCCTCCGTGGTCATCTGGACAACCACGCCCTGGACCATCCCCGGCAACCGTGCCGTCAGCTTCTCGTCCAAGATCAGCTATGGCCTCTATGAAGTGAAGGCCGCTCCCGAAGGCAACTGGGCCAAGGCCGGTGACACCTACATCCTCGCCGATCGCCTTGCCGAAGAGGTGATGAAGGCTGCCAAGGTCGAAAGCTTCGAACGTCTCGGCGATGCTGACCCGACGGGCATGATCCTCGGTCACCCGCTCGCTCACCTCGGTTATGATTTCGCCGTGCCGATGCTCGACGGCGACCACGTGACGGACGACACCGGCACGGGCTTCGTCCACACCGCACCCAGCCATGGCGCGGATGACTACAACATCTGGGTTGCCAGCGAGGCCTACATCAAGGGCAAGGGTATCCCGCACGCAATCCCCTTCACGGTCGATGCCGATGGTTTCTACACCAAGGATGCGCCGGGCTTCACGGGCAAGCGCGTCATCACCGACAAGGGCGAGAAGGGCGACGCCAACGACGCGGTCATCCGTGCCCTGAGCGAAGCAGCAGCCCTGATCTCGCGCGGCCGACTCAAGCACCAGTATCCGCATTCGTGGCGTTCGAAGAAGCCGATCATCTTCCGCAACACGCCGCAGTGGTTCATCTCCATGTCCAGCCATGGCCTGCGCGACGTGGCGCTGAAGGCCATCGACGAGACGACATTCTATCCGCCCGGCGGCCAGAACCGCCTGCGCGCCATGATCGAGCAGCGCCCCGATTGGGTGATCTCGCGCCAGCGCGCCTGGGGCGTGCCGATTGCCGTCTTCGTCAACCGCGAGACGGGCGAAATCCTCAACGACCCGAAGGTCAACCAACGCATCGTCGACGCCTTCACTGAAGAGGGTGCGGATGCCTGGTTCGCCGAAGGCGCGGCCCAGCGCTTCCTCGGCAACGACTGCTCGATCCTCGAGTGGGAGCAGGTACGTGACATCCTCGACGTCTGGTTCGATTCAGGTTCCACACACGCCTTCGTGCTGGAGCAGCGCCCCGACCTCAAGTGGCCGGCGGACATCTATCTCGAAGGCTCGGACCAGCATCGCGGCTGGTTCCATTCCTCGCTTCTCGAAGCCTGCGGCACGCGTGGGCGGGCACCCTATGACGCGGTGCTGACGCACGGCTTCGTGGTGGCCGAGGACGGCCGCAAGATGTCGAAGTCGATGGGCAACATCGTCAGCCCGCAGGACGTCATCAAGCAGTCGGGTGCCGATATCCTGCGTCTGTGGGTGGCCTCAGCTGACTATGCGGAAGACCTTCGCCTCGGGCCGGAGATCCTCAAGACCAACATCGAGGCCTATCGCAAGCTGCGCAACACCATGCGCTACATCCTCGGCGCCGTGGACGATCTCCAGGACTGGGAGTTCGTGCAGGCCAAGGACATGCCGGAACTCGACCGCTACATCCTGCATCGCCTGCACGAGCTCGATGCCCAGGTGCGCCAGGCCTATGAGGTGTTCGACTACAAGCGCCTCTTCGCGCTCTTGACCAACTTCATGACGGTCGACCTCTCGGCCTTCTATTTCGACATCCGCAAGGACTCGCTTTATTGCGACGCCTGGTCGAGCTTGCGCCGTCGCTCCTGCCGCACCGTGCTGGACCAGTTGTTCCATTGCCTCACCACCTGGTGGGCGCCGGTGCTGGCCTTCACCATGGACGAGGTCTGGCTGTCACGCTTCCCCGGCGAGGGCTCGTCAGTGCACCTTATGCAGTTCGCCCGCTGCCCGGATGAATGGGCAGCACCCGAACTCGCCGCCAGGTGGGACAAGGTCCGCGACGTCCGCTCGGTGGTCACCGGCGCGCTCGAAATCGAACGGCAGGTGAAGAAGACCATCGGCTCGGCCCTTGAAGCTGCGCCCGAAGTCTATGTATCGAGTCCTGACCTACTGGCGGCGCTCGACGGCGTCGACCTCGCCGAAATCTCCATCACCTCGGGCGCCAAGCTCATCGCGGGCGAAGGCCCGGCGGATGCGTTCCGACTCGACACCGTGAAGGGCGTTGCCGTGGTCTTCAAGCCCGCCGAGGGCCGCAAGTGTGCCCGTTCCTGGAAGATCACGCCGGAAGTTGGTAGCGACTCCGAATTCCCGGACATCACGCCGCGTGACGCCGAGGCGGTGCGTGAGTGGCAGGTCCGTTTCGAAAAGACCGTCTGATGAAGTGGAGAGTCTGGGGTCCGCTCGCACCGCTGACGCTGGGCCTCGCCATCATCGTTTTCGGCATCGACCAGTTGCACAAATACTGGATGCTGGATGTCTACGGCATCATCGAAAAAGCACCCGTCCACATCACCTCCTTCTTCGATCTGGTGATGGTCTGGAACAAGGGCGTGTCCTATGGCCTGTTCACCACCCACACCCAGGAATGGCTGATTGCGCTGACGCTCGCCATCGCCGTTCTGCTGTGGATCTGGGCCTGCGGTGCCAAGCGGGCAATTGCCGCAGCCGCCATCGGCATGGTCATCGGCGGCGCCCTTGGGAATGCCTTCGACCGCTTCGCGCGGGGTGCGGTGGCTGACTTTTTTCACTTTTACTATCAACAGTTTAGCTGGTATGTCTTCAACATCGCGGACATCGCCATCGTTGCCGGCGTGGCATTGCTGATGTATGAGTCGCTGTTCATCGGCGAGCATGACAGCCGCCGTGGAAAAGCCTGAATCCGGCGGCATTGAAGTGGCCGGTTTGACAAGGGTAGCTGGATGAATCGTGCTGCAGTAACTGTGCTGCTCTGCCTCGCGGGGCTAAGCCTCGCGGGTTGCGCCAACACGATGCGCGGCTACCTCGAGAAGGAAACGCCGAACCAGGCGCTCAACACCCGGCAGGACCTTGCCATGCCGCCCGATTTGCGCCTGCCGCCGCCCGGCACCACTGCCGCGGCACCCGATACAGGTGCGGTGAGTTCTGCCGAGATGCAGTCTGCTGCTCTTACCACACCGCCCACCACCCCCGTCTATGCGGCGCCAAAGGCTGCGGCACCCGCCGTGAAGACCGCCGCAACCACCACGGAGCCCGCCAGCGGGCCGGACGCGATCTACACCAATGTCGGCATCTCGGTCTTCAACCCTGACGGCACGCGCAAGACCGACCAGCAGCTGCGCGAGGAACTGCAGGACTATTACATTGCCCAGAAGAAGGCGAAGAACCCGAAGTATGGGTCCGTCCTCAACATCGGCAACATCTTCAAGGACGAATAGACGTCCTCCGGCAACGCTTACCATGGCGGCCGTAACCTCCCGAGGAAACCCATGATCCTGTTCAAGCGACTGGTGCCTGTCGTGTTCGCCGTGCTGGCCGCCACCGGCCCAGCCAGCGCCCTCGACATCGACGTCACCACCTTCAAGCTCGAGAACGGCATGGAGGTGGTGGTGATCCCCGATCATCGCGCACCCGTGGTCACCCACATGGTGTGGTATAGGGCGGGCGCTGCCGACGAGGCCCAGGGCAAGGCCGGTGTTGCGCATCTGCTCGAGCACCTGATGTTCAAGGGTACGTCGAAATACCCGAACGGCGCCTTCAGTCGCATCGTGCGCGCCAATGGCGGCAACGACAATGCCTTCACCACTCAGGACTACACCGCCTATCACCAGAAGGTGATGAAGGATCGGCTGCCGCTGGTCATGGAACTCGAGGCCGATCGCATGCAGAACCTCGAGCTGACCGACGAGACGGTCCTGCCGGAGCGCGCCGTGGTTCTGGAGGAGCGCCGCCAGCGCACTGACAATGAGCCTGCCGGCCTGCTCCATGAGCAGCTTGATGCGGCGATGTACAATGCGCATCCCTATGGCAAGCCAGTCATCGGCTGGATGTCGCAGGTCTCCAAGCTCACGCGCCAGGATGCGATGGACTTTTACGCCCAGCATTACGAGCCGGCGAACGCCATCCTGATCGTTGCAGGAGACGTGACGCCGGAAGAGGTGAAGACGCTGGCCGAGCGCTATTACGGCCCCCTCAAGAACAAGCGGCCCCTCTTGGAGCGGGTGCGCGCCGAAGAGCCGACGCCCAATGCCGAACGCCGCGTCACCATGCAGGATGCCCGCGCCAGCGCCCCCAGCTGGCAGCGCCAGTATCTCACCCCGGCCGCGCGCCACCTGCCGCAGCGCGAGGAGCTGGCCATGTCGCTGCTTGCCGAGATCATCGGCGGCAGCAACCAGAGCCGCTTCTACCAGACGCTCAATCTCGACAAGAAACTCGCCGCCTATTCCGGCGCCTGGTTCGACGCCGACCAGCTCGACCACGGCAGCTTCGGTGTCTATGCCGCGCCCAATCCGGGTGTCACTGTGGAGCAGGTCGAAACGGAGATCGACGCGATCCTCGCCGACGTGGCGGCGCGCGGCGTCACCCAGGAAGAACTGGACCGCAGCCGCAGCAACATGAATGCCAGCGCCGTCTATCTGCTCGACTCGCAGGACAAGCTGGCGCGTATCTTCGGCGTGGCGCTGGCCACCGGCCAGACCACGCAGGACGTACTGAATTGGGATGAAGACCTCGCAACCGTCACCGTCGAGGACATCAACAAGGCCGCCCGCACCGTGCTTGATCGCAAGGCTTCTGTCACCGGTGTGCTGCTGCCGGAAGAAAAGAGCCAGTGATGGAACTCATGAACCGCTTGCCCATGTCGTTTCGCGCACTCGTCCTCTTTGCCGGCCTGTTCTTTGCCTCCGCCACGGGCGCCAGTGCCTTCACCATTCAGGAGGTGACGAGTCCCGGCGGTATCAAGGCATGGCTGGTGGAAGAGCACGCCATTCCGCTGCTCGCCATGAATTACTCCTTCCGCGGTGGCACCGAGCGTGATCCCGCCGGCAAGGAAGGCGTCTCCGAATTCCTTACCGGCATGATGGATGAAGGTGCGGGCGAAATGCTCTCCGCCGAATTCCAGAAGAAGCGGGACGAGCTCGCCTTCCGCATGTCGTTCGATGCCGGCCCCGATTTCTTCGAAGGCGGTTTCCAGACGCTCACCCGGAACCGTGATGCCGCGACCGATCTTCTGAAGACCGTCGTCACCGCGCCACGCTTCGACGTCGAGCCGCTGGAGCGCGTGCGCCAGCAGTATCTTCTGAACGTCAAGGAAACGGAGCAGGATCCGCAGTCCATGGCCTGGCAGGTTTGGATGGAGGATATTCTGCCTGGCGATCCCTATTCCCGCCGTGACGGCGGCACTGAGGCCACCATCGCTGCCATCACGGCGGATGATCTGCATGCCGCGCATCGCCGCATCTTCAACCGCGACACGCTTCAGGTGTCCGTGGTGGGAGACATCACCGCGAAGGAACTCGGCCCCCTGCTCGACAAGTTGTTCGGCGGCCTTCCCGAGACGGCAGCGGAGCAGCCGGAACTGCCCCAGGCAAAGCCCGTCATGGGGCCCATGGTCAAGGTTATCGACCGCGACATACCGCAAAGCGTGATCGTCTTCGGCACCGAAGGCATCAAGCGTGACGACCCGGACTTCATCCCGGCTTTCGTCATGTCGGAAATCCTCGGCTCCGGTGGCCTCACCTCGCTTCTGTCCGAGGAAATCCGCGAGAAGCGCGGCCTTACCTACGGGGTGAGCTATGGGCTGTCGCCGATGGGTCGTGTAGGTCTTTATGCGGGTTCGCTGCAGACCAAGAATGAGTCCGCTGGCGAGGCGCTCGATGTCGCGCGCGAGGTGATCCGGAGATATGTTGAGGAAGGGCCGTCCCAGCAGGACCTGGACGATGCCAAGACCTTCCTCACGGGCTCCTATGCGCTGCGCTTCTCGTCCAATGCCGCCATCGCCAACCAGCTGCTCGGCATCCAGCAGCAGAACCTCGGCATCGACTACGTCGAGAAGCGCAACTCACTGGTGGGTGCCGTAACGCTCGACCAGGTCAAGGACCAGGCCAAGCGCCTGCTGCACCCTGACCGGCTGATCGTCACCGTTGTCGGCAAGCCCCAGGGCGTGAAATAAGCTCCGAACCTTATCTCCTCCCCTCGGTGGGAGGGGAATCGTCGGGGCGGGGGGATAACTCAGCTCGGCTGTTTCGCCGGGGGCGCTCTCCTTGCTAGTCTCTGCCCATGCGAATCCGACGGCTCTCAGAAGGAACGGTGAACCGCATCGCGGCGGGCGAGGTGATCGAACGTCCGGCGAGCGTGGTGAAGGAGCTCGTCGAGAATGCTGTAGACGCTGGCGCCGGCCAGATCGACGTGGCCTTCCGGGGTGGCGGAAAGAGCCTGATCCGCGTCTCGGACGATGGCATCGGCATGGGACCTGAGGACCTGGCGCTGGCGGTCGAACGCCATGCCACCTCCAAGCTCTCAGACGATGACCTGATCGACATCCGCTTCCTCGGCTTTCGCGGCGAGGCGCTGCCCTCCATCGGTTCGGTCAGTCGCCTGTCGATCACGTCCCGGCCGCGCAGTGGAGGCGATGCTCATGTCATCACGGTGGAGGGCGGCCACCTGACGCCGCCACGCCCGGCGGCGCTCAACCTCGGCACCGAGATCGACGTCAAGGACCTGTTCTTCGCCACGCCGGCACGCCTCAAGTTCCTGAAGGCAGATCGAACGGAAACAGTCGAGGCCGCCGAGGTGGTGCGCCGCATGGCACTGGCGCATCCTGAGATTGGGTTTGCCTTCGTCACCGAGGAGCGCCGGCTTGTCGACGTGCCCAAGGAGGAGGGCGAGGAGGCGCGCATTCGTCGCATCCTCGGCGGCGAATTCATGGACAATGCCATTCCCTTCGACCTCGGGCGCGAAAGCATTCGCGTCCGTGGTTACGCCGGGCTTCCCACCTGGTCGCGCAACAACTCTGCCCAGCAATACATGTTCGTCAACGGCCGCAGCGTGCGCGACAAGCTGATTTCCGGCGCCATCCGCGGCGCCTATGCCGACGTGCTGCCCTCGGGCCGCTTTCCGGCCTTGGTGCTGTTCCTCGATTGTCCGCCGGAACGGGTGGACGTGAATGTGCACCCCGCCAAGGCCGAGGTTCGCTTCCGCGATGGCGGGCTGGTGCGCGGCCTCATCGTCAGCGCCATCCGGGACGGACTTGGCAGGAAGCATGCGCCGGACACCGGCCTGTCGCGCCAGACCGTGTCCACCTTCCGGCCTGGCATGCCGCGCCCCTTCAACCACCGTGGCTTCGACGAGGAAGAGAAGCAGGCAGCGCTCGCCATGAACATGCCGCCCGCGTCAGCGCCCGTTGGCGAGTCACAGGTGGTACAACCGGACTATCCCCTTGGCAATGCGCGCGCCCAGATTCATGACAACTACATTGTTGCCCAAACGCGGGATGGCTTCGTGCTCGTCGACCAGCACGCCGCCCATGAACGCCTCGTCTACGAACGCCTGAAGCGCGAGCGCGCCGACCGCGGTGTTGAAACCCAGCCGCTGCTGGTGCCCGAGGTTGTCGATCTCGACCCGGTGGACGTTGAGCGTCTCGCCGCTGCTGCCGACCTCCTGTCGAAGACCGGTTTCGTGCTGGAAGCATTCGGCGATGGGGCCGTCATCATCCGCGAAGTGCCCGCCGCCATCGGCAAGGCGGATGTCTCAGGCATCGTCCGCGATGTTGCGGACGAACTTGCCGAACTGGGTGTGACCACCAGCATCGAGGGCCGCATCAACCACGTACTTGCCACCATGGCCTGTCACAATTCCGTCCGCTCCGGACGAAAGCTGCGCCCCGAGGAAATGAACGCGCTCCTGCGCGAGATGGAGGCGACGCCAAACTCCGGCCAGTGCAACCACGGGCGGCCGACCTTCATCGAACTGAAGCTGGCGGACATCGAGAAGCTGTTTGGGCGGCGATGAAGCGGGCGTGCCGCATCACCCTCATTGCCTTCACCCTGACGAACTAGGCCTCGCTCACCCTGTACTGGGCCGTTTCCAGCCACGCCGGATTGATCTCAACGCCCCAGCCCGGTGCGTCCGTCACCGTCGCCTTGCCGTCTTCGATGCGATAGGGCTCGCCAAGGAAGATGTCATACTGCCAAGGGTAGTAGTCTTGCTCCTCGATCGAGAATTCGAGGTACTTGCCGGCATTCGGAATGGCCCGCAGCAAGTGCATGGTGCACATGGTGACGAGCGACAAGTTCGCGGCATGCGGCGTCACCGGAAGGCCCGCCTTCTCCGCCATCTTCGCCACGTGCATGGTGCGCAGCATGCCGCCCATGTACATGACGTCCGGCTGCACCACGTCCACGGCGCGCATGCCGATCATCGTTTCCCATGCGGTGTACTCGCAGTCCTGCTCACCGCCCGTGACGTCGATTGAAAGAGCATCCGTAACTTCCTTGGTCCAGGCGAATTCCCAGTAGGGGCAGGGCTCCTCGAAGTGGCCGATGCCCTCTGCTTCCAGCAGGCGGCCCACCTCGATGGCCCGCTTCGGGGTGTAGCAGCTGTTGGCATCCACAAGCTTCGCCACGCCATCACCCAGCGCGCGCGACACGGTGGGTATGATCTCCTCGGTGCGGCCCGGCCACTCATCCCTGTCGCGCCCGCATTCGGAGCCGACACGCCACTTGAAGGCATCGAAGCCCTTCTCGTCCCTCAGCTTGCACAGCCGCCGGGCCTCATCCTTCGGCGTGATGTCGCGCTTCATTGAGGAGGCATAGGCGCGCAGCTTGCCGGGCGTGCCGCCCAGCAGCACGGTGACGGGTTTTCCTTCCAGCTTGCCGCGCAGGTCGAGCAGGGCGGTGTCGAGGCCCGTCATGGCGCGCCGCAGGTAGGAGCCCGGGTACTTGTGCTCGCGCTCACCGATGATCGCCAGCGTATCGGCGAAGTCCAGCGCATCGGTGCCCAACGCATGGCGTGCAACCTGGCGATGGAAGATCTCGCAGGTGATGTCGGAGTTGTAGGTTGAGACCTGCCCCCATCCCTGGTGGCCTGTATCCGTCGTTGCCCGCACGAAGCCGACGAACTCGTTGCAGAAGGTCTCAAGCTTCTTGATCTTCACGAAGGTTCTCCATGGTAGAAACGGATTTTGGTCTCGCCGTAATCGCGCGCATCGATCAGCGCAAGCCCGGCAATATTCTTGATCTCGGCCTTTTGTGACTCTTCCAGGACGACGATTCCACCCGGGTTGAGCCAGTCGCCTGCCACCACCGATTTCAGAGCTTTCTCACCCAACCCCTTGCCATAGGGTGGGTCGGCAAAGACGATGTCGAAGCGTGGCTGCGGCGTGCAGAATCCAAGGTCGGTCGCATCGCGCCGCCAGATCTTGACGAGGCCGATCACCCCCAGCGCATCGGCATTCTTGCGGATCACTCCGCGGGCCTCGGCACTGTCTTCCACGAACTGGCAAAAGCGTGCACCGCGCGACACCGCTTCGAGGCCCATGGCGCCGGTGCCGGCAAACAGGTCCAGCACGCGCGCACCTTCCAGCGCCAGCCCGTCGATGCCGTGGGCGAGAATGTTGAACACCGATTCCCGCACCCGGTCGCTGGTTGGCCTGGTCGCGGAGCCGTGCGGCGGCGCGATGCTATGGCCTTTGAACTTTCCACCGACGATGCGCATCATCTTCCTTCTTGAAGAATTTTTCCCCGATCGACGACTTCATCGCGCGCGTCGGCACCTCTTCGATGCCGCCGCGTGCCAGTTCGCCCAGCTGGAACGGCCCGAAGGCGGTACGGATCAGCCGGTTCACCTGAAGGCCCAAGTGCTCGCAGATGCGCTTCACCTCGCGGTTCTTGCCTTCCTTGATGGCGATGGTCAGCCAGGTGTTGTCGCCCTGCACGCGCTCGATCTGCGCTTCGATGGGTCCATAGCGCACGCCCTCGACCTCGACACCGCTCTCGAGCTTCTTGAGGGAGGCTTCGTCGATGTGTCCGAAGGCCCGCACGCGATATTTCCGGATCCAGCCGGTGGCCGGCAGTTCGAGGAAACGCGCCAGCTCGCCGTCATTGGTCAGTAGCAACAATCCCTCGGTATTGATGTCGAGCCGCCCGATCGACACCACTCGCGGCAGCTGGGAACGAAGCTTGTCGAACACCGTGGGACGGCCTTCCGGGTCATGGTTCGAGACCACCAGCCCGCCCGGCTTGTGGTACCGCCAGAGCTTGGTGGCCTCCTTCTGCGGCAGCGGTTGGCCGTCGATCAGGATCACGTCCTTGTCCGTCACGTTGGTGGCCGCCGAGGTCAGCACCTTGCCGTTCATCTTCACCCGGCCTTCGCCGATCAGCCGTTCGGCATCCCGCCTGGAGCAGATGCCTGCCCGGGCGATCACCTTGGCGATGCGTTCTCCGTCGAATTCGCTCATCTTGACCCGTCACCCATGAATGCCTCAATTGGCACGATGCGACTGAATCTGCCAGCCCCCCTTGAAAACGCCTTTGAAGAGGCCGAAGCCGCCGCCCTGCGGGGGGAGGTGCCCGTCGGCGCCGTGGTGGCCGACAAGACCGGCAATGTCATTTCCCGGGCGGGCAACCGCACGCTGGAACTGAAGGACCCGACCGCCCACGCCGAAATGCTGGCGATCCGGGCGGCGGCCGAAATCCTGGGCTCCGAGCGTCTGGTCGACTGCGACCTGCATGTTACGCTGGAACCCTGCGCCATGTGCGCGGCCGCCATTTCCTTCGCGCGCATTCGCCGCCTCTACTTTGCTGCGGGCGACGAGAAGATGGGGGCGGTGGAGCACGGCCCCCGATTCTATTCGCAGCCCACCTGCCACCACGCGCCGGATGTCTACAGCGGGCTCGGCGAGGACCGGGCGAAGGAGTTGTTGAAGGATTTCTTCAAGTCCCGCCGTTCGTGATCGCCGTCAGGCGCTTTTCCAGCTCCCGCTTCAGCTGGTCCTTGGCGGGTTGCGCCTGCTCGATCACTTCCTTGATGCGGAAGAAATCGCCGCCGGAGAATGAGTCGAGTGCGGGGCGCACATAGATGTCCGGTGGGCTGATCTCGCGGCGCAGGCTAGCCACCTGGTTGAACAGGATGAGCAGCGACCCGACGGCCAGTTCCATGTTGGAGCGGTTCTTGCCATTGGCTTCGCGCGGACGGCCGGAGACATCGACCGCGATGACGATGTCCATGCCCTCTCGCACGCGATTGAACGGCACCGGGTTGGTGACGCAGCCATCGACGTAGCTATGGCCGTCATACTGTGTGCCGAGGATGACTCCCGGAATGGCAATCGACGCGCCGACGGCCTTGACCAGCGAGCCGCTCTCGATGACCCGCTCTTCCATGGCGTCAAAATCCGTGGCGATCACCTTGAAGTGGATCGGCAGGTCCTCGATCAGTTCCGGCAAGGTCTCTGGCAGCACCAGACCCGCGAGCCTTTCGCCATGCACCTGCAGCGAGGCCAGGCCACGCAGCGCCAGAAGGTCGAACGGATTGATGCGCTTCTGCCCGAAGGCGAACTTCAGTGCGCCCATACGATCGGAGAGCAGCAACTCGGCGCGCTCTCTGATGTCACGGGCACTCATGCCTCCGGCATAGGCCGCACCCAGAAGCGAGCCGATGGAGCAGCCGGCGATTACCTTGGGCTTGATGCCCAGTTCGTCGAAGACTTCGAGCACCGGAATATGCGCCAGCCCCCGCGCGCTGCCGCCGCCGAGTGCCAATCCAATTGACGGTTCGCTCATGCGCCTGCCTTCCGTGCAAAGGACCATGCCGTTTCGGCCAGTGGCCGCACCTGCCGCGCCATCGCCGCCGCATCCGCATTGGCTGCGGTACCGTCGCGTACCCGGCCGAGGATGCCCTGCAGGATCGCCGCGAGCCGGAAGAAGTTATAGGCCATGTATACCGGAAGGTCCGGAATGCCACTCCGGCCGGTGCGGCGGCAATAATCCGCGATGTAATCCTCGACGGCGGAAACGCCCGGGTCGCGCTCGTGACCCAGCAGTGAGCCGACGCCTGCACCTGTCTCCGACACCGGCATGAACCACTGCATCAGGTGATAGGTGAAATCCGCCAGCGGGTCGCCCAACGTCGAGAGCTCCCAGTCGAGCACGGCGATGACGCGCGGCTCGCTTGGGTGGATGATGCAGTTGTCCAGCCGGAAATCGCCATGCACGATTGTCCCGCCTGAATCCGCCGGGCACACGCCCGGAAGCCATGCGATGAGTTGGTCCATCTCGGGGCTGGTCTCCGTCTCGGATGCGCGATACTGCTCGCTCCAGCGCTTGATCTGCCGCGCCACATAACCTTGTGGCTTGCCGAAGTCACTCAGGCCCAGAGCAACGGGATCGAGCCCGTGCAGTTGCGCGATGGTTGTGTTGAGGGAGTCGAACAGCGCCGCGCGGTCAGCGCCTGATAGCCCTGGCGCATGCGGCTCCCAGAACACCCGGCCCTCGGCATGCTCCATCACGTAGAAGGGCGCGCCGATGATGTTGTCATCGGCGCAGAGGTGCAGCGGCCTGGCCACGGGAAACCCGGCACCCGTCAGCGCTTCCGTCACCCGATATTCGCGCTCGATGGCGTGGGCGGATGGCAGCAGCTTGCCCAAGGGCTTTCGCCGTAGCACGTAAGATCGATGGGGCGTCGTCAGCTTGTAGGTGGGGTTCGATTGCCCGCCCTTGAAACGCGCCAGTGTCAGCGGCCCCGCGAAGCCATCGATGTGCTGTGCCAGATAGGCCTCCAACGCGGTGGCATCGATGTCGGAGGCGGTGGTGCCGGAAAAGGCCTGTTGCCGGTCAATGCGCATGGCGTTCCAGGAAGGGAAGCAATGCGGCGAGCAAGTCCTGCGGGTTTTCCTCGGCGATGAAATGGCCGGAGTCGATGCCGTGGCCTTCCACGTTCTCGCACCATTCATGCCACGTTTCGAGCGGCCCCTCCGTCTCGCTCGGAATGCCCGCCGTACCCCACAATGCCAGCGTGGGGCAGGTGATCTTGCGGCCCGAGGCATGGTCCACCACATCCGCGGCGAGGTCATAGGTGGCGCCTGCGCGATAGTCGTTGCAGGTGGCGTGGATGTGCTCCGGCGTCGCGTAGTGCATGCGATATTCGGAGAGCGCGTCTTCGCTGAAGGCGGAAAGGTCCTTGGACTTGGTCCAGCTGGCGATGGTGTAGTCAAGATAGCCCACCGGGTTCGGCTCGATCAGCATCTCGGGCAGAGGGTTCGGCTGGGCCAGCATCAGCCAGTGATAGGTCTTCATCGCCAGCCGGACCGTGAAGTTGTGCCACATCGCGTGCGTCGGCACGATATCGAGCACGGTGAGGCTAGTGACGGCCTGCGGATGGTCCAGCGCCATGCGGTAAGCGACGCGCGCCCCGCGGTCATGGCCCACCACGGCGAACCGGTCGTGCCCGAGGCTCTTCATCAGGGAAACGAGGTCCTGTGCCATGGTGCGCTTGGAATAGGCCTCGTTCTTGGTGTCATTTTCGGGGCAGGAGGAATAGCCATAACCCCGCAGGTCCGGCATCACGCAGGTGAAGCGCTGCATCAGCGCGGGCGCAACCTTGTGCCACATGGCATGCGTCTGCGGAAAGCCATGGATCAGCAGCAGCGGCGGGCCGGAGCCGCCGATGCGCGCGAAAATCTCGACGCCGGCGCAGGTGTGCCGGTGTTCCTGCGTGCCTGGGAAGAGCGTGCTCATGGGGCGAGGTTACACCCACCGGGGCCTTCCGCAAAGTTCAGCGATCGCCCTCGCGGGCCAGTGCCCGCCAGGCGATGTCGCGGCGGCAGAAGCCTTCCGGCCAGTCGATGTGGTCGACGGCGGCATAGGCCCGCTCCCGCGCCTCGCGCACGGTGGCACCGCGCGCCGTGACATTCAGCACGCGCCCGCCATTGGCCAAGATGATGCCGCCCTGCGCGGCGGTGCCTGCATGGAAGATCTCGACGCCTTCCACGGCAGAGGCGCGATCGAGCCCGCGGATCTCGGTGCCCTTCACCACATCACCCGGATAGCCCTTGGCGCACATCACGACGGTCAACGCCACGTCACCAAACCAACGCGCGGAAACCTTGTCCAGCGTGCCGTCGCAGCAGGCGAGCAGCAGGGTGACGAGATCGTCCTTCAGCCGCATCATGAGCACTTGGGCTTCCGGATCGCCGAAGCGGCAGTTGTATTCGATCAGCTTGGGTCCGTCCTTCGTCAGGATCAGTCCCGCATAGAGCACGCCGACGTAAGGATGCCCCATGTCCTGCAGCGCGCGGATCGTGGGCTTCACGATTGTCTCAAGCGCCTCCTCGCACAGCGCGGGCGTCATGCACGGGGCAGGGGAATAGGCTCCCATGCCGCCCGTGTTGGGGCCGGTGTCGCCGTCACCCACCCGCTTGTGGTCCTGCGCGGTGGCCAGCGGCAGGGCGCTCTTCCCGTCCGTCAGCACAAAGTAGCTCGCTTCCTCACCTTCTAGGAATTCCTCGATCACGCATTCGGCCCCGCCGAACTTGCCCGAGAAGATGTCCTCGACGGCTTCGCGCGCCGTGGCCATGTCCATGGCCACGGTGACGCCCTTGCCGGCTGCTAACCCGTCCGCCTTGATGACGATGGGCGCGCCATGGGCCTCGAGATAGGCGAGTGCGGCTGCCTTGTCCTTGAAGCAGCCATAGGCGGCGGTCGGAATGTTGTATTTCGCGCAAATGTCCTTGGTGAAGCCCTTGGAGCCTTCAAGCTGCGCGGGGAATTTCTTCGGGCCGAAGCACTTGATGCCAGCGGCGGCGAGGTCATCCGCCAGCCCCGCCACCAGCGGCGCCTCGGGGCCCACCACCACGAGGCCGATCTTCTCTGCTCGGCAGAAGGCGATCACCGCGGCATGGTCAGTGACCTTGAGGTCCTGGTTGCGGGCGATCTGGCCGATGCCGGGGTTGCCGGGCGCCACGAACAGCCTGTCGCACAGCGGGCTGTTGGAAATGGCCCAGGCCAGGGCGTGCTCGCGGCCGC
The DNA here is from genome assembly GCA_945889445.1 of Rhizobium sp. Q54. GTDB lineage: Bacteria > Pseudomonadota > Alphaproteobacteria > Rhizobiales > Aestuariivirgaceae > Aestuariivirga. Next base: position 98,396 of record CAMDBX010000002.1, on the reverse strand, counting down.
CGGAACCAATCAGAAGAATGTTCATGCCTGCACCCTCGCTGGCGCGTGCCGCGCGCCAGTCCTTGCTTTCGCCCGCCTTTTTGCATTTGATGCGCGTGAATCAAAGCGCGGAATTTGCTATGTCCACCATCTGGGACCACGACCCGGAAACCGGCGAGATCATCGAGGGCGGCGGCTCCAATGCCGGGGAGTATTCCGTTTCGGAAATCGCCCAGGCGCTGAAGCGCACGCTGGAAGACACCTTCGGCCACGTTCGGGTCAGGGGTGAGATTTCGGGTTATCGCGGCCCCCATTCCTCCGGCCACTGCTATTTCTCGATCAAGGACGAGGGCGCCAAGCTCGATGCCGTGATCTGGCGCGGCAGCTTCGGTCGGCTTCGCGCCAAGATGCAGGAGGGGCTGGAGGTCATCGCCACCGGCAAGATCACCTCCTACCCGATGAAATCAGGCTACCAGATCGTCATCGAGAGCATCGAACCCGCGGGTGTCGGCGCCCTCATGGCGCTGCTCGAGGAGCGCAAGAAGAAGCTCACCGCCGAAGGCCTGTTCGATGCTGTGCGCAAACGACCGATTCCCTACCTGCCGAAGGTCATCGGCGTCGTCACCTCGCCCACCGGTGCCGTGATCCGCGACATCCTCCACCGCCTGAACGATCGTTTCCCGCGCCACGTCATCGTCTGGCCAGTGCGCGTGCAGGGCGAGACCTGCGCGGCGGAGGTGGCCGCCGCCATTGCAGGCTTCAACGACATGGCCCGCAAGCCCGATGTCATCATCGTTGCCCGTGGTGGCGGCTCGCTCGAGGACCTGTGGGGCTTCAATGAGGAGATCGTGGTGCGCGCCGCCGCTGCCAGCGCCATTCCTGTGATCTCCGCCATCGGCCACGAAACGGATACGACGCTGATCGATTACGCCGCCGACTTGCGCGCCCCGACGCCCACAGCCGCAGCCGAGAAGGCCGTTCCGGTGCGCGCCGATCTGGTGGCCGAGGTCGCGCGGCTTGATGCCCGCATGCAGGGCGGCCTGCGCCGCGGCATGGATGAACGGCTGACCCGCGTGCGCTCCGCCGGGCGCGCCCTGCCGCGCCCTGATGAACTTCTCGCCCTGGTGCGGCAGCGTTTCGATTCTGCCTCAGGTCGCCTCGTGCAGGCGTTGAAGGCCAATACCCGCGAGCACGGCGCCCGCCTTCATCGCATTGTGCCGCGCCTCACTTTGGCGCCCTTGCGCACCATGATTTCGAACGAGCGCCGCTCGCTCGATTTGTCCGGCAGGCGTGCCGCGCAGGCGCTGACGCGCCTTGTCGCCTTCCAGCGCCAGCGCTTCGATGGCGTGGCGAAGCTCGCGGACAGTCTGTCCTACAAGTCCGTGCTGCGGCGCGGTTTCGCGCTGGTGCGGGATGAAGAGGGCAAGCCCGTGCACCATGCGGGTGACGTCAGGCTGGGTGCGGCCCTGCGACTTGAATTCGCCGATGGCGAAGTGAAGGTGCGGGAGGACAGCCCCAAGCAGGGCCGCCTCCTTTAGACCGTCAGATCGCCCACTCGCCCTTGCGCATCAGCGCTTCGGCCGTGCCATCGGCGGCGATGCCGTCGACGTCGAGTTCACCGGAGCCGATCATCCAGTCGACATGTACGAGGCTTGAATTGGCACCCAGTGCGGCGAGCTCTTCCTTGGAGCGCCTCGAACCGTCGCGGATGTTCTCGGTGTAGGATTGGCCCACCGCGATGTGGCTCGCGGCATTCTCGTCGAACAGCGTGTTGTTGAAGATGATGCCGCTCTTCGAGATCGGCGAGGAATGTGGCACGAGGGCCACTTCGCCCAGGCGGGCCGCGCCTTCATCCGTGTCGATGAGGTTGCGGAAGGCGTCCTGGCCTTTCTCCGCCGTCATCTCCATGATCTTGCCGCGCTCGAAGCGCACCTTGATCCCGTCAATCAGCGAGCCCTGGTAGGAGAGCGGCTTCGACGAGCAGACGATGCCGTCCACCATGTCCTTGTGGGGCGCGGTGAACACCTCTTCGGTCGGGATGTTGGCGTTGCAGAACACACCGTTCAGTGCCTTGCCGCCGCCGCCCTTCCACGTGTGCTCCTCGGCGAGACCGAGCATGAGATCGGTTCCAGGCCCCTTGTATTTGAGCGCCCGGTAGCGCCGCTGGTTGAGGAATTCGGTGCGCCGCCGCAAGTCGGCATTGTGCTGTTCCCAGGCCGCGATGGGGTCCGGCAGGTCCGCCTTGGTGCAGGCGAAGATCGCCCGCCACAAGCGGTCCATGGCCTCGCCCTCGGGAATGCCGGGGAACACCGATTTGGCCCAGGCCGGTGTGGCCGCCGCGATGACACACCAGTTGATGGCAAAGCCGGTAATCAGCTCCAGCGCCGGCCGATAGGCCTTCGAGCGCGCCTTGTTGGCGCGTGACAGCCTGCCGGGGTCCTGCCCTGCCAGGAGGGCGGGGTTCTCGCCGGCAATCGCCAGGCGCGCCGCACCGCCCTTGAAGGCCTCTGCCATTCCGTTGAACAGCCAGTCGGGCGCCACGTCGAATGCCTCACCGGGGGCATGCTGGTAGCGGGCCAGCGTCGTCTCGTCATCAGCATAGATGGTGGTGACGAGGCTCGCACCCGCCCGGTAGGCGTGCTCGGTGATGCGCCGCACCAGCGGCACCGCATCGAGCGGCGCGGTGATCAGCAGCTGCTGGTCCTTCTGCAGGTTGAGACCGGTGCGGACGGCAAGCTTGGCATAGACGTCGATAAGATGTTCATGTGTCATGTGCCGGAAACTATACGCAAGCCATCGACCGTGTCCAAGTTTTCGGCATCTTCAAATCGGCGCAAATCGGGGTTATTGGGCGGTGATGAAGATCCTCGATCCGCAGCAAACCCATCGTGAGGCCAAGATCCGTTATCTGGACGCCGATTTTCAGGTGGTCCGGGAGGGGGATTTCGTGCGCTGCGCTGCCACTGGCAAGCCCATCCCCCTGACCGCCCTGCGGTATTGGGACGTCGGCCGGCAGCAGCCTTTCGGCTCGGCCGAGGCAGCCTTCGGTGAACGCTTCAGTAGCGGTCCGTAAGGCTGCGAATGAAGGTTTCTGCCTCCGGCTGGAACAACACCAGCAGGTTGGCCGCCAACACGCCCATTTGCACGAAGAGTGTCGCCCCGGCCGACATGGGCTGCGCCCCGGCCGCCTTCCGGATCGCGTAGAGCCCCAGAAACAGGGCATTCAGGGCTATCAGGCGAACGTACATCGGGGGGCTGCCGGCGGTCAGGAAGCCGAAAGTCTGGCCCCATTTGGCGAGATAATAAAGGTATTCCAGCATGTGGCCCGGGCCTGTTCGCTCGGGCTGGAATCCTACTGCCAAGCCGTGTATAGGCCAAGCCGATTTAACTGAAGGTAAGGGGTTTGTGCCCCTCTGGAGTAAACAAGATGACGACGAACTGGACACCTGACAGCTGGCGGAGCTTCCCGGTCGTGCAGGTGCCGGATTATCAGGATCAGGCCAAGCTGCACTCTGTCGAGGAGCAACTGGCCGGCTATCCGCCGCTGGTTTTCGCGGGCGAGGCCCGGAAGCTGAAGCGCAAGCTCGCCCGCGTTGCCGAGGGCAAGGGCTTCCTATTGCAGGGCGGCGATTGCGCCGAGAGCTTCGCCGAGCATTCGGCCGACAACATCCGCGATTTCTTCCGCGTCTTCCTGCAGATGTCCGTCGTCCTCACCTTCGCCGGCGGCCAGCCGGTGGTGAAGGTCGGCCGCATCGCCGGACAGTTCGCCAAGCCGCGCTCCTCGCCCACCGAGACCATCGGCGGCGTCGAGTTGCCGATCTACCGTGGTGACATCGTCAACGGCGCCGAAGAGACGATCGAGGCCCGCCGCCCGGATCCGGAGCGCCAGATCATGGCCTACCGGCAGTCGGCAGCCACCCTCAACCTCCTGCGTGCCTTCGCCCAGGGCGGCTATGCCAACCTCGAGCACGTCCACAAGTGGACGCTCGACTTCCTGAAGGATTCGCCCGCTTACGAGCGCTATCAGGAAATCTCGGACCGCATCACGGAGGCCGTCGGCTTCATGCGCGCCTGCGGCATCAATGCCGACACCGCGCCGCAGCTGCGCACCACCGATTTCTTCACCAGCCATGAAGCGTTGCTTCTGGGCTACGAACAGTCGTTGACCCGCGTCGATTCGACGTCCGGTGACTGGTACGCCACCTCCGGCCACATGCTGTGGATCGGCGACCGCACCCGCCAGCCGGATCATGCACATGTCGAGTTCATGCGCGGCGTGAAGAACCCGATCGGCCTCAAGTGCGGCCCGTCGCTGAAGCCGGATGAACTGATCCGCCTCATCGACGCGCTGAACCCCGAGAACGAGCCCGGCCGCCTCACCCTCATCGCGCGCTTCGGCGCCGACAAGGTGGAAAAGCACCTCCCCGACCTCATCCGCGCGGTGAAGCGCGAGGGCAAAGTCGTCGTCTGGTCCTGCGACCCGATGCACGGCAACACGGTCAAGTCGACGAGTGGCTACAAGACCCGCCCCTTCGAGGCAGTTCTGGGCGAAGTGCGTCGCTTCATGGGCGTGCACCAGGCCGAAGGCACCCATGCTGGCGGCATCCATGTCGAGATGACCGGCAAGGACGTGACCGAATGCACCGGCGGCCTGCGCGCGCTGCGTGACGAGGACCTGAACGACCGTTACCACACCTTCTGCGACCCGCGCCTCAACGCTGCCCAGGCGCTGGAACTCGCCTTCCTCGTCGCCGAGGAGATCAAGAAGGAGATGGCCTCGCGCCCGAAGACGGACGACGACGACATCGTAGAAGCGGCGGAATAACCTTCCGCAACCAAAGGAACCCCATCATGGCCGGGCTCGTCCCGGCCATCCTTTTTGGTGGACGTGATGTCAGGGGTTGAAACCCCTCGGCACCCCATCTAACTGTTACTCTCACAGTTACGGAATGATCGGAGCGGACATGATCGAACTTTACCACTGGCCCACCCCCAACGGGCACAAGATCACGATCTTCCTTGAGGAAGCGGGCCTCGCCTATAACCTCCACCCGGTGGATATCGGCAAGGGTGACCAGTTCAAGCCGGAGTTCCTGGCGATCTCCCCCAACAACCGCATGCCGGCGATCATCGATACGGCCCCGGCAGATGGCGGCAAGCCGGTGTCGGTTTTTGAATCCGGCGCCATCCTGCTTTACCTCGCCGAGAAGACCGGCCAGTTCATTCCAAAGGACCTGCGCGGCCGCGTGGAAGTGCTGCAGTGGTTGTTCTGGCAGATGGGCGGCCTTGGTCCCATGTCCGGCCAGGCGGGGCACTTCGCCATCTATGCGCCTGAGAAAATCCAGTACGGCATCGACCGCTACACCAAGGAAGTGAACCGCCTTTACGGCGTCATGAACAAGCGCCTCGCCGACCGGGATTTCCTGGCGGGCGACTATTCCATCGCCGACATGGCGTCCTATCCGTGGGTCGTTCCGCATGAGCGCTACAGCCAGGACCTCAATGACTTCCCGCATCTGAAGCGCTGGTTCGAAGCGATCAAGGCGAGGCCCGCCGTTGCCAGGGTCTATGCCGCGGTGAACCCGTCCCATGCGAAGCCGATGACGGATGAGGCGAAGAAGATCCTGTTCGGCCAAACGGCCCGCGCCTAAGGCGGCATCGCCATCGCCGCCGGCCTGCGGCGGAACTCCGACAGGATGTGCATGGTCAGGGCGGCGAGCACGATGCCGCCGCCCACCAGCGTCTGGATGGACGGCGTCTCGCCGAGGAACACGAACACCCACAGCGGCGTGAAAGGTACCTCCAGTGCGGCCAGCAGCGTTGCCTCCGCCGCCGGTATGCGCTTCGAGGCAAAGGTGTAAAGCGCAAGTCCCGAGGCGTTCTGCACGATGCCGAAGGCCGCGCAGAGCAGGAGGTCATTCGTGCTGATCGACAGCGGCGCGGCAAACCACACGCAGGCCAGCGAACAGATCCAGGCGGAGGCCGCCATGGCCGGCAGCATCGGCACGTTGCGGTGCTTGCGCATGATGGTGCTGAACCCTGCCATGCCAAGTGTCATCAGCACGGCGAAGAACTGGCCCAGCAGGCTGCCGCCCATCTTGGTGCCCCACAGCATGACGCCCACGCCGATGAGCGCCACCGTGCTGCCGATGAGCGTCGAGCGCGAGGGCTTCTCGCCGATCACGACATAGGCCAGCGCCGCAGTCACGAAAGGCACCGTGGCATAGATCACCATGGCGTCGGCAACCGTCGTGAAGCGCAAGGCGCTGATCCCGGCAATCATGGACATGGCGGAGAGCAGGGCCACACCCAGGGCCGGCCATCCGAGCGTTCGCAGCACGGCGATGCTGCGTCCCCGCTCGATGAAGAAGAACAGGGCGAACACGGCGCTGCCCGAGAACAACCCGCGCCAGAACAGCATGGTCATCAGGTCGGCGCTGATGCCACGCACGAACAGGCCGGAGGTGGACCAGCACAACGCCGCCAATGCCGCCAGGATCAGGCCGATGCGGTGCTGCCGGTGTTGCTCTGCGCTGGTCATGACCGGCTGGCCTTCACGATGTTGATGGTGTTGGCGGCGATGATCAGCGCCCCGCCGGCCAGCGACCACGCGTCCAGCCCTTCGTTGTAGAGCCAGTATCCCAGCAGCGCGCTCAAGGGAAGCCGCAGGAAGTCCATCGGCATCACGACGGTCGCATCGGCGAGCGAAATCGCCTTTGACAGGCAATAGTGCGAGACCGTTCCCGCCAGCGCCACGACAGCGACGAAGGGCAGGGCGTGCGCCGGGGGCCACACCCACGTCATCCACGCCGGAATGGCGCCGATCACCGTCTGCATGGTGAACATGAGGAAGATCACGGTGAGTGCCGTGTCGCGCCTGGTGATGTATTTGGTCAGCGTCACCGACACGGCGAACAGCATGGCGGCAGCCAGCGCCACCATGTGCCCCACGTTCAGCGTCAGTCCCGGCTTCACGATCATCAGCACGCCGCCGAAACCCACGATGAGGGCCGCGATCTTCCAGCCATAGAGCCGCTCGCCCAGGAAGGCGGCGGCGAGAATGGCGATCCACAGCGGCATGGTGAACTCGATGGCGATCACCTCCGCCAGCGGGATCAGGAGCAGCGCGGAGAACCATGCATATTGACCGGCATAGTGGACGACGTTGCGGATGCCATGCAGCTTCAGCTGGGACATACGGTCCCTCAGCCCGCCGTTCAGCATCACGATGGGTGTCAGGATGATGGTGGCGATCAGGCTCCGCAGCAGCATCACCTCGAAGACCGAGACCTCCTGCGCCAGTTGCCGCCCGGCCACCGTCATGCCCAGCGTGGCCGTCAGCCAGCCCGCCATCCACAACCCTGCCTGCCCGACCTTCTGTTGCGCCACGCCCCGGCCCCGAATCCCCGTCCGGGAGCCTTAACCAAGCAACCCTTGCACCGATAGGGCTGAAACGGCATGGCACGCCCGCAAAAGGCCCAAACCCTTGACCTTTTGGCCCTCCTGACGCATGGTGCGCCTCGAAATGACCCTGAAGTCCGCCATCGCCGCCATCTGCGGCATTATTTGCAGCTAGCTCACATCCGCTGGCAGGGCGCCCTTTGACCTAAATCCAAGACAAAGCGTACCCGGGCCGGCAAGCCTGAGGATCGACATGTCTTTGCGCCTCTACAACACGCTGACCCGCAGCAAGGAAGAGCTCGTCCCGCTCGACCACGAGAACGTGCGCATGTATGTCTGCGGTCCCACGGTTTATGACTTCGCCCACATCGGCAATGCGCGACCCGTCATCGTCTTCGATCTTCTGTTCCGGCTGCTGCGTCAGGTCTATGGCGAGGCGCACGTCACCTATGTCCGCAACATCACCGACGTCGATGACAAGATCAACGCGCGTGCGCTGCGCGATTTTCCCAGCCTGCCGCTGAACGACGCGATCCGCAACGTCACCGAGAGGACCGCCAACCAGTTCTTCGCGGACGTGGAGAAGCTCGGCTGCTTGGCACCCACCGTGCAGCCGCGCGCCACCGACAATATCCCGCAGATGATCACGCTGATCGGCATGCTCATCAGCCGCGGCCACGCCTATCAGGCGGCGGGCGAGGTGCTGTTCAGTGTCGACTCCATGCCGGACTATGGCCGCCTCTCGCAGCGGAACCTCGAGGACCAGCAGGCAGGTGCCCGCATCGCGGTTGATGCCCACAAGAAGAACCCGGCCGACTTCGTGCTGTGGAAGCTTTCAGCCGACGATGAGCCGGGCTGGGACAGCCCATGGGGCCGCGGCCGCCCCGGCTGGCACATCGAATGCTCCGCCATGAGCAACCGCTATCTTGGCGAAACCTTCGACATCCATGGCGGCGGCCTCGACCTCATCTTCCCGCACCATGAGAACGAGATCGCCCAGACGCGCTGCGCCTTCGGCACGGCCGTGATGGCCAACATCTGGATGCACAACGGCTTCCTGCAGGTCGAAGGCCAGAAGATGTCGAAGAGCCTCGGCAACTTCTTCACCATCAACGAACTGCTGGCAGACTGGCCGGGCGACGTGCTGCGCTTCAACATGCTGCGCACGCATTATCGCCAGCCCATCGACTGGACGCTGAAGAGCCTCGAGGAAAGCTGGCGCACGCTGGAAAGCTTCTTCAACAACGCGGGCGCTGCCCTCGCCGGTCCGGCGAAAATCGGCGCCTCGGTGCTCGAGGCGCTGATGGATGATCTCAACACGCCAAAGGCCATCGCCGAGCTTCATGCGCTGGACAAGCCGGGCCGCCAGAACGAACTGGGCGAAACGCTGAAGGCGCTGGGCTTCACCGGCAACCTCGCATCGCCCAAGGCCGAGGCTGCGGTTGATGACAAGGCCGTGAATGCCCTCGTCACCGCCCGTCTCGAGGCCCGCAAGGCCAGGAACTGGGCCGAGAGCGACCGCATCCGCGACGAACTCGCAGGCATGGGCATCGCCATCAAGGACAACAAGGACGGCACGACGAGCTGGGAGGTGAAACGGTGACCCCCGCAGTCTCCCCCAATATCCCGTCATCCCGGCGCAAGCCGGGATCCAGCTTTCCGCTGGGGTGCCGTCCGAAGCTGGATCCCGGCTTTCGCCGGGATGACGGCCGTGTGAAGGAGTGCCTGTGATGGCCCGCGAACGCATCTACCTGTTTGACACGACCCTGCGCGATGGCCAGCAGACGCCGGGCGTCGACTTTTCGCTCGAAGACAAGCTCGTCGTCATGGACCTGCTCGACGAGATGGGCATCGACTACATCGAGGGCGGCTATCCGGGCGGCAACCCGACGGATACCGCGCTCTTTGCCACCGAGCGCAAGACGCGCGCCACCTTCACCGCCTTCGGCATGACCAAGCGGGCAGGGCGCTCCGTTTCGAACGACTCCGGCCTCCAGCATCTGCTGCAAGCCAAGGCGAAGGCCGCCTGCTTCGTCGCCAAGTCCTGGGACTATCACGTGCGCGTTGCGCTGGGCTGCACCAACGAGGAGAACCTCGAGTCGATCCGCCAGACGGTGGAGGCCGCGAAGGCCGCTGGCAAGGAGGTGCTCATCGACTGCGAACATTTCTTCGATGGCTTCAAGGCCAACCCGGCCTATGCGCTGGCCTGTGCCGAGGAGGCCTACAAGGCCGGCGCCCGCTGGGTGGTGTTGTGTGACACCAATGGCGGCACGCTTCCTGGCGAAGTGGGGGCCATCGTCCGCCACGTCACCAACCATGTGCCGGGCAGCAACCTCGGCATCCATGCGCACAATGACACCGAACAGGCAGTGGCCAATTCGCTGGCCGCCGTCGATGCCGGCGTGCGCCATATCCAGGGCACGCTCAACGGCATCGGCGAGCGCTGCGGCAACGCCAATCTCGTCTCCATCATCCCCACGCTCGTGCTGAAGCCGCATTTTGCGAAACGCTTCGAGACCGGCATCGATGCCGAGCGCCTGCAGCGGCTCACCCACATCTCGCGCGCCTTTGACGAGTTGCTCAACCGTTCGCCCAACAAGCAGTCGCCTTACGTGGGCAAGAGCGCCTTCGCCACCAAGGCCGGCATTCATGCCTCCGCTCTTGCGAAGGAGCCTGAGACCTACGAGCACGTGCCGCCGGAGTCGGTCGGCAACCGCCGCCAGGTTCTGGTGTCCGATCAGGCCGGCAAGTCCAACCTCATTGCGGCGCTCCAGCGCACCGGGCTCGAAGTCTCCAAGGATGATCCCCGGCTCGACGGCCTCCTGCGCGACGTGAAGGAGCGCGAGGCGCTGGGCTATGCCTATGACGGGGCGGACGCCTCCTTCGAGCTTCTCGCCCGCCGGGCGCTCGGCAGCGTGCCCAAGTATTTCGATGTCATCTCGTTCCGCGTCATCGTGGAGGAGCGTGACAAGGAGATGATCTCCGAAGCCGTCGTGAAGGTGAAGGTCGACGACCAGATCTATCTCAACGCCGGCGAGGGCAACGGCCCCGTCAACGCGCTGGACGTGGCGCTGCGCAAGGATCTCGGCAAGTACCAGCGCTTCATCGACGACATGGAACTCTCGGACTTCAAGGTGCGCATCCTCAACGGCGGCACGGGGGCAACCACCCGCGTGCTGATCGAGAGCCGCGATGGCAAGGGCAACCGCTGGTTCACCGTCGGCGTTTCTCCCAATATCGTGGATGCCTCCTTCCAGGCACTCTCCGACGCTCTCGTCTACAAACTGGTGCGTGAAGGGGTGACTGCCGACTGAGTCATGCACCCTGCACATGTGGCCAAGGCCCCGCCGGGGTTTGCGCCACACCGGGGGAGGGGTCTAAACGGCCTCCATGACCGTTGCGCATGAGAAGCCTGTCGCCCGCTCGCTGAGCAGCGCCGAAATCGGCGTGCTGCTGGCCATCGGCGCGCATCTGGTGTGGGGCGGCATGGCGGTCTATTTCGGCCATATCCGTTACATTTCGCCAATGGAGATCGCCGTCAACCGCGGCGTCTGGGCGTTGCCCATCGCGGCGGCCGTGGTGTGGTACATGGGCCAGTGGCGCGATGTCTGGCGCGCGGTGAAGAACCCGAGGCACCTCGCCATCCTCGCCCTCACGGCCGGGCTCATCGTCTTCAATTGGGGCTTCTATGTCTGGTCCATCCAGGCGGGCCGCACACTGGAATCGAGCCTCGGCTATTTCATCAACCCGCTCTTGAACGTGGTGATGGGCTATCTCTTCCTCGGCGAGCGCTTCACCATGCCCCAGAAGGTGGCACTGGCCCTCGCCACTGTCGCGGTGCTGATCCAGACCTGGGCGTTGGGCCACGTGCCATGGCTCGGGCTCATGCTCGCCTCCACCTTCTGCCTCTATGGCTTCCTGCGGAAGACCATTCCGGTGGGGCCCACCCAGGGCTTCCTCGTGGAGACAGCCATCGTCACGCCGCCGCTGCTCATCGCCGAATGGTATCTGATGTCGCGTGGCGAGGCCTATTTCGGAGCCGATGCCTTTTCGACGTTCATGCTCATGGGCTGCGGCGCCATGACGGCGGCAGCGCTCATCCTGTTCACCGCCTCGATCCGCCGCATCCGCTATTCGACGGCTGGCATCCTGCAATACATCTCGCCGTCGCTGGTCTTCCTCACCGCCGTGTTCATCTTCCACGAGCCGATGAGCATGCTGAAGCTCGTGTCCTTCATCATCATCTGGCTGGCGCTGGCAATCTTCTCCGCCTCGGCCATCCGTGATGACTGGAAGCGGCGCAAGGCCGCCTGAAGCTTTTCTCAGCTCACATCTTGTTGAGCAGCGGCTGGTCCGGCACCAGTTCGGGCGTCAGCTTCAGCCTGTGCTCGAAAGCCGGCACCACGTCCTCGGCGCGCGTTACCACGTCCATGCCGAACTCCAGCCCCTCGCGGATGAAGCGCTCGGCCCGCATGTGGTCGAACAGCGTCACCAGCGGGTCCCAGTAGTTCTCGACATTGCACAGGATGATCGGCTTGTGGTGCTGGCCAAGCTGCGCCCAGGTCGAAATCTCCGCCAGCTCTTCCAGCGTGCCCAGGCCTCCGGGCAGCGCCACGAAGCCGGTCGATCGCGCGAACATCGTCATCTTGCGCTCATGCATGTCGGCGGTGACGACGAGTTCGTTCACCTCCGTCAGCATGCGCTCGCGGTTGGCCAGGAATTCGGGGATGATGCCGGTCACGTGGCCGCTATTCTCCAGAACCGAGCGGGCGACCTCGCCCATCAACCCAAGGCTGCCGCCGCCATAGACCAGCCCGATCCCGGCATCTGCCATGGCCTTGCCCAGCGTCCGCGCCGCGGCCATGTAGGCCGGGTTCCGACCGTTGCCGGAACCGCAGTAGACGCAAAGTTTACGGGCTGGGCTCATGGGTGGTCTCCTGAATTGGGTCGAATCGCTGCGGTTCATGCCGCTGCGTGCTGGCTGTTCCCTTCGCAAATCTTTGCCTAAATTGGAACAGCGGCCTAAGAAGGGCATTGAACATTCCCCGCAGCGGCAGCTAGGCCCGCTCGGCGGCAAGTGATTGGAAACGGCGGAAACATGCAGAACAAGACCCCGATTGTGGTTTTAACTGGCCTCGGCATCGTGGCGGCAGCGGCGGTTGCCGGCCTGACGCGTGACCGGTGGATGGGCGAGACGCCGCAGGTGGTCGCCACCGCGCCTGCCCCGGAAGCCCCCAAGACGCCCGACCAGCCGGCCGTGCCGGCTGAGCAGCCGGCCGCAACGGCGGAGGCGCCCCAACCGGCTGAGCAGCCGGCCGCAACGGCGGAGGTGCCCCAACCGGCTGAGCAGCCGGCCGCAACGGCGGAGGCGCCCCAACCGGCTGAGCAGCCGGCCGCAGCGGCGGAGGCGCCCCAACCGGCTGAGCAGCCGGCCGCAACGGCGGAAGCGCCTCAGCCGGCTGAGCAGCCGGCCGCCACTGCGCCTGCCGATACGGACCAGCAAACCGCCGCCGTGCAGCCCGAAACCCAGCCGGAACAGCCAGCGCCCGAAACCGGCGCCGCAGCGCCGCTGGCGCCCGCCTTCGACACGGTACGGGTGGAAAAGACCGGCGAGGCGGTGATCGCCGGAACGGCTCCCGCCGGCGCGGAGGTTGTGGTGATGCTCGATGGCAAGGTGATCGGCAAAACCAACGCCAACGACGACGGTGCCTTCGTTCTCGTTCCCGAAAATCCGCTCCCTGCGGGCAGCGGCGCGCTTACGCTCGAGGCCACCGCCAAGGGCGAGGCCGCCCCCATCCCCTCGCGGCAGAGCGTCGCGGTGATTGTCCCCGCTGCTGACCAGCCGCAGGAAGCGCTGGTCGCCGTGGTCAGCCCGGACGAGCCGACCAAGGTTCTGCAGAAGCCCGAGGTGAAGCCCGAAGCCGACGTGGTCGACGCCTCGACCACGCCGGAACCCGCCGAAAAGCCCGCCAAGCTCGTCAGCATCGATGCGGTTGACTACAATACCGCCGGCAACATCGTGTTCTCCGGCCAGGGCAATGAGGGCAACACGGCCCGCGTCTACATCGACAACAATTTCATCGGCGATGCCCAGGTGGGTGCCGATGGCAAGTGGGCGTTCTCGGCCACTGCGCAGGTCCAGCCGGGGGTCCACACGCTCCGCGTCGACGGCCTGGATGGCGAAGGCAAGGTGCTGAACCGGGTCGAGGTGCCCTTCGTCCGCGAGCAGCAGGACAAGGTGGCCGATGCCACCCAGCCGGCCCAGACCACCGCACCCGCCCAGCCCGAAACGGCGCCCAAGTCGGATGCCGAAACCACGCAGCAGCCTGCCGCGGCCGCCCCGGCCAAGCCCAAGGAGGGCCGGGTGGTCATCCAGCCGGGCAACAACCTCTGGCGCATGTCGCGGGTGCTCTATGGCGACGGCTCCAAGTTCACCCTCCTGTATGAGGCCAACAAGGACCAGATCCGCAACCCGGACCGCATCTATCCCGGGCAGGTGTTCCGGACGCCGGACGTGGCGCCCGCCTCGGAATCGATCGACCCGAATCGCCGGGACCCGCTGAAGCCTGAGGAAAACGCCGTCTCCGGGCAGTAGTTTCCGCTTCGCATGCGGGCCCGGGCTACCTATATGCTCTTCTCATGAGCCGCAGGTCGCCCCCCAGCATCGACAAGCCCGTCACCGTGGATGGAAACGAATGGTCCATCCTGCGTGACATGCTTCCCTATCTCTGGCCGGCAGGCCACCCTGGCCTCAAGGCAAGGGTGCTCTTTTCGTTGTTGGCGCTGGTGCTCGCCAAGATCGTCACGGTGGCCGCGCCCTATGCCTTCAAATATGCAACCGATGCGCTGACCGGCAAGGCGGACGTTGCCACCACCGCCATCACCGCCATCGTGTTCTTCGTGCTGGCCTATGGCTTCGCCCGTATCATGATGGTGGTGCTGGCCCAGATCCGTGACGCGGTCTTCGCAAAGGTCAGCCAGCGCGCCGTGAAGGAACTGGCAGTGCGCACCTTCCGCCACCTGCATGCGCTGTCGCTCAAGTTCCACCTGGAACGCCGCACCGGCGGCCTGTCGCGCATCGTGTCGCGCGGCACCATGGGCATCGACACGGTGCTGCGCTTCTCGCTGTTCAACACCCTGCCGACCATCCTCGAAATCGCGCTCGTCGCCGGCATCCTCGCCTGGTCCTATGGCTGGCTTTATGCGGTGGTGATCCTCGTCACCGTCGTCGCCTATGTCGGCTTCACCTATGCCGCCACCGAATGGCGCATCAACATCCGCCGCGACATGAACGCGGCCGACACCGAGGCCAACACCAAGGCTGTCGACAGCCTGCTCAACTTCGAGACCGTCAAGTACTTCGGCAACGAAGAGCATGAGGTGAAGCGCTACGCCCGCTCGATGGAAACCTATGAAGTGGCCGCCATCAAGACCTGGGTGTCGCTCTCGGTGCTCAACTCCGGCCAGGCGGTGGTGTTCTCCATCGGCCTCACCGTGGTGATGATCATGTCGGCACTCGCCGTAAAGGCCGGCACCGCCACGGTCGGCGACTTCGTCATGATCAATGCGCTGATGATCCAGCTCTACATGCCGCTCAACTTCATCGGTTCCTCCTACCGCGAGATCAAGCAGGGCCTGATCGACGTGGAGCAGATGTTCACGCTGCTGAAGGTGAATGCCGAAATCGAGGACAAGCCCGGAGCGCACGCCCTGAAGGTCGGCCCCGCCGAGGTCGTCTTCGAGAATGTCTCCTTTGCCTATGATGTCGAGCGGCCGATCCTCAAGAACCTGTCGCTGCGCGTGCCGTCGGGCAAGACGGTGGCCATCGTTGGCCCCTCGGGGGCCGGCAAGTCCACGATCTCGCGGCTTCTCTACCGCTTCTACGACGTCGGCAGCGGCCGCATTCTCATCGACGGGCAGGACATTTCGGACGTCACCCAGAAGTCGCTCCGCGCCGCCATCGGCATGGTGCCGCAGGACACCGTGCTGTTCAACGACACCATCCGATACAATATCCGCTACGGTCGCCCCGATGCGACCGACGAGGAAGTGGTGGACGCCGCCCGCATGGCGCAGATTCATGATTTCGTGATGAGCCTGCCCAAGGGCTATGACTCGCTCGTCGGTGAGCGCGGCCTCAAGCTATCGGGCGGCGAGAAGCAGCGCGTGTCCATCGCGCGCACCATTCTCAAGGGCCCGCCCATCCTGATCCTCGACGAAGCCACCTCGGCGCTCGACAGCTTCACCGAGCACCAGATCCAGGCGGCGCTGAAGAAGGTGTCGGAAAACCGCACCACGCTGGTCATCGCCCACCGCCTGTCCACCGTCATCGATGCCGACGAGATCATCGTGCTGGAGCGTGGCCAGGTGGCCGAGCGCGGCACGCATGAGGAACTTCTCGCCGAGAACGGCATCTATGCCGCCATGTGGAACCGCCAGCGCCAGGTGGAGCAGGCCCGCGAAATCCTCAAGGAGGCGGAAAATGAGGTGGCCGCCGTGATCGGCATCCGCGACGTCGAGGCGCGTGAGCGCGCCGCGGGGGTCACGCCCTAAACCGCTTTTCAATCCCCTTTCAACTCGGTAGACCTCACACCCATGTCGATCGCCAAATCCGTTTCCGAAGTCCTGGTCCCCATCCACAAGGAGGGCTACCGCTTCATCGCCATCTTCGCCGGCGTGACGTTGGTGCTGTTCTGGCTCCATGCCGGGCCGCTGGCCTGGATCGGTGTCATCCTCACTCTGTGGTGCGCCTATTTCTTCCGCGACCCCGAGCGCGTGACGCCGCTGCGTGACGGGCTCGTCATCTCGCCTGCAGACGGCCGCATCAGTTCGATCGAGGAGGTGATCCCGCCGGTGGAACTTGATCTGCCGCGTGAGCCGGTCACCCGCATCTCGGTGTTCATGAACGTCTTCGACGTGCATGTGAACCGCAGCCCCCTCGATGCCGCCATCCGCCGCATTGCCTATGTGCCCGGCCTCTTCGTCAATGCCGATCTCGACAAGGCCTCGCTCGACAACGAGCGCCAGGCCTTCACGCTGGAGCGCACCAACGGCCAGCGCATCGGCGTGGTGCAGATCGCCGGCCTTGTGGCGCGGCGCATCGTGAAGTTCGTCAACGAGGGCGAGCACCTCTCCGCCGGCCAGCGCTTTGGCCTCATCCGCTTCGGCAGCCGGGTCGATGTCTACCTGCCGAAGGGTGCCAAGTCGCTCGCCTGCCTCGGCCAGCGTGCCATCGCCGGTGAAACCGTGCTCGCCGATCTCGACTCGATGGAACCCGAACGCCAGGGACGCACCAGCTGATGGAGCGCGAACCGGGCAGCATGGACCGCGCCGTGTCCCCCAACGGGCGCCAGCGCCGTTTCCGCATGGTGCCGGTGCGCTACCTGCTTCCCAACATGATCACGCTGCTCGCCCTGTGCAGCGGCGTCACCGCCATTCGCTTCGCCTTCGAGGAGCGCTATGAACTGGCGGTGGCCAGCGTCATGCTGGCGGTCATCCTCGATGCGGTGGACGGCCGGCTCGCACGCTTCCTGAAAGGCACGTCGCGCTTCGGCGCCGAGCTTGATTCGCTCGCCGACTTCGTCAATTTCGGCGTTGCACCCGCAATCCTGCTGTACGTCTGGTCGCTCAATTCGCTGCGCACCCTGGGCTGGGTGATCTGCCTCGTGCTGGCCATCTGCTGCGCCTTGCGGCTTGCCCGCTTCAACGTGGCGCTCGATGATCCCAACAAGCCGGCCTGGGCCAACCGCTTCTTCACGGGCGCTCCGGCGCCGGCAGGTGCGGGCCTGGCGCTGCTGCCCTTCTATCTCGGCTTCCTCGGCATCATCGATGAGGGCCATGGCTGGGCTCTCTTCATCGGGCCCTATGTGGTCGGCGTGGCGTTGCTCATGGTCAGCCGGGTGCCCACCTTCTCGGGCAAGCACATGGGCCGCATCCGGGGCGACATGGTGCTGCCGGTGCTTGGCCTCGGCGTGCTCGCCGTGGTGATGCTGATCTCTTATCCGTGGGAGTTCCTGTCGATCGTCAGCCTCGCCTATCTGGCGCTCATTCCCATCAGCATCCGCTCGCACCGCAGGCTCAGCGCGGCGGAGCCCGAACACGCGCCGGATCCCAACCCGCCAGCTAGTTGAACGTCGCCGACACGCTGCCGGCAGCGCGCAGCCTGAGTGCACAGCTCGCCTTCCGCCCTTTGCACAGCCCCGACCATCCGCCGAACACAGCGCCCGGCGCCGGCCGTGCCGTCAGCTTGATGGTCGTGCCGGCGGGATATTGGCTGCTGCAGCTGTCGCTGCAGTTCGTCGTACCCTGGGGCGTACTCACATCGATGGAACCGCCGCCCGCTCCGGCCTTGGTGTAATTCACGCCAAACATCGGCAATGCCGTGAACGTGGCGTTCACCGTCTTGGCCGCCGTCATCCGGACCGTGCAGGAGGCCTTGCGGCCCCGGCATTCGCCGGACCATCCCGACAGCACGGTGCCGGGCACCGGCGCAGCCGTCAGCGTCACCTGCGTTCCCTGGGCATGGTTTGCCGTGCAGCTGCCGGTGCAGGACGTGGCGACACCGTAAGCTGAAATCGACACCGAGCCCCCGCCACTGCCTGATGTGGTCACCAGCAGCGGCTGGGGCGGCCCGGAGGCGATGGCAGTGAACATGGCGGTCACGCTCTGCGCGCTGCTCACGGTGACGCTGCAGCCCGCCATGCCCGTGCAGGCGCCGGACCATCCGGCGAAGTATGACTTGTTGTTGGCCGTCGCAGCCAGCGTCACCACGGTACCGGGGTCGAAGCGGCTGGAACAGCTGTCTGTGCAGGACGCCGCGCTGCCCGCGGGCGTGAAGGTCACGGTGCCCCGACCGTTGCCGGCAAGGGTCAGGGTGATCGGCAGTTTCCCGTCATCGATCCCGAACGAGTCCAGCGCCGCCTTCACGTCGATGCGCGGCGTGGTGATCCTGCTGTTGCGATAGTCGGTCACCCGCTTGCCCGTGCTGCGCAGGGCGTCGAGCACGGTGTTCACCGATGCGCCGGTCGACCGTTCGCGGAGCAGAGCGAAGGCGCCGGCCACATGCGGTGCCGCCATCGATGTGCCGTGCAGGCCCGCATAATAGCCATTGGGAATGGATGAGGTGATGTAAGAGCCCGGCGCCAGAAGCGACAGCATGCTGGACGCATTGGAATAGCACGCCACCATGTCGGTTGCGGTCGGTGCGGGCGTGCCCGCGTCAGAATAGCAGGTGCCCCAGTTTCGGTCGGACACGGAGCCTACGCTCACCGCACTTGAGAAGCAGGCCGGCAGTGATATCCCGTTGGAGACACCGCCATTGCCACTCGATATCACGGTGGCGATGCCTGCCGCCTTCAACTGGTCGATCATGGCCTTGATCGCCGGGATGGTCCGGTCACAGTTGGACGAGAAGGTGTCCTCCGTGCCAAGGCTCATGTTCACCGCCGCGATATTGTAGCTTTCCCTCAGCGCATAGACACGCTCCATCCCTTTCAGCACGTCGGACATGCTCGTGTAGGACTTGGCGGCGGACACGGGGGTGAAGACCTGGATGGCGATGATCCGCGCATCCGGTGCGATGCCGGACAGGCCGCTGGGCAGGCGACCGGCGACGATGCCGGCGACGTGCGTTCCATGATCGCAATTGGCGGCGCTGCACGGCCGGGCTGAGCCTGACGCTGTCGAACTGCTCCCGCCGCCCGGGCAGGCGCGGTCGGTGTAGCAGGCCTCAGACACCACCTTGCCGGACAGGAAAGGGTGATGCTTGTCGATACCGGTGTCGATCACCGCGATGGTCTGGCCGCGGCCAGTGTAGCCCGCAGCCCAGGTCTCCGGGGCCCGGACGAGCGTGGCGGACTCCATCAGCTTGGTGGTCAGCACCATGTCTGGCGTGATGCTGAGGACGTCAGGGTCGGTGCCCAACCGGTCAAGTTCGGCCGGGGTCACGTCAAGGGCGATGAAGGGCACGTTGGCGTAGGTGCGGGTGCGGTCGGGCGCGCGAGCGATGGCGGCAGTGAAGCGCTGGCTCACTGCCGTGGCGGCGGCGGCAATCTCGCCGTCCTGCTGTCGCGCCTCGGCGGTGGAAAGGCTCATGGCCGGGGCGAAGGGCACGCGCAGCCCCACGATCACGCGCACGGTGCCGTTCTGCTGGGCAGCGGCGCGCAGGCTCCCGACAGTGCCGGATGACCGGAGGGCCATGGCGCCGGCCGTTCCCTCCGGGCTCTGGCCCTCGGCCGTCAGCAGCACCCGCTGGGCCGCCGAAACCGGCGCCTGGTGCCACACCACCGAAACGAGAAGAACAAGAACCCAGAACAGTCGCAGCATAGTACACCCAAGGATAGCAAGATCTACCCATTAGATAGCAAGAGGCCACACAACTTTCAAGGGATAAATTCTCCGTTAATGCTGTTTTTCCTTTTATTCCGCTGATATCGTTTGCTCGGTCAGAGCACCCGGGCAAGGTCGGCAATCAGGTCATCCGGGTTCTCGATCCCCACCGAGAGCCGGAACACGCCGTCGCCGGCATACTCCCGGTATCGGCGCAGCTGCTCGGGGTCGTGGCGGAAGGTGGAGGCCTGGATGTCCGGCGTGCCGATCCAGTAGACCAGGCTGCGGTGGTGGCCCAGCGACACCGCGTAATGGATGATCTCGAGGTCCTTCACCATCTTCGCGGCAATCTCCGGTCCCGGCTGCCGGGTCTGGAAGGTCATCATGCCGGAGAAGTTCCGCATCTGGCGCCTGGCCAGTTCGTGCTGCGGGTGTGAGGCGAGGCCGGGGTAGAACACGCGCGAGACGGACGGATGGTCTTCAAGGAAGCGCGCCACCTTGAGCGCCGCCTCTTCATGCGCCCGCATGCGAATGGGCAGCGTCGCCGCACCCCGCAGGATCAGCCAGGCATTGAAGGGCGACAGCACGCCACCGAAATGCACCGTTGCCTCGAGGTTCAACGCGTCGAGATCGGCCTTGCGCCCGAGCACTGCGCCGCCCATCGCATCGCCGTGCCCGCCGATGTACTTGGTCAGCGAATGCACCACGAAGTCAGCGCCCAGCGCCAGCGGCTGCGTGGCCATCGGCGTGGCATAGGTCGAATCCACCGCCACGTCCCGCACGCCCCGCTCGTGCGCCAGCCGGGCCAGCGCGGCGATGTCGCACAGCTTCATCGTCGGGTTGGCGGGGGTCTCCAGCCACAGCATGCGGGTGTTGGGGCGAATGGCCGCCGCCACCTCGCCAGTGTTGGCGATGTCCACGTAGGACACCTCGATCCCGAAGCGGGGCAGGGTGTCGCGAGCGAGTTCGGCGATCCCCACGTAATTGGCGTCCGGCACGATCAGGTGGTCGCCGCGGCCCAGCCGACCGCAGATCAGCGCATGCGCCGCCGCCACGCCGGAGCCGAAGCACAGGGCCGCGTCCGCCCCCTCCAGTGCCGCCAGCTTGGCTTCGAGCTGCGCCACCGTCGGGCTGCCGACACGGCCATAGACGAAGCCGTCATAACCCTGTTCGTCGCGTGCCGAGAAGCCGGTCACCGCCTCCGGCGCAAAGGTCACCGACATGACCAGGTTGGGTGAAGAGGCGCGGGTTGCAGGGTCGACGAATTCCCCGGCGTGAACGGCCATGGTCTCTGTATGCCAGCCGCGGTTGCTGCCCGGTTTTCCGGTCATGTTCCGGTTTTTCCTTTCGTGTGAAACTGGCCTATGATGCGGGCGTGCACGCGAATCCGCAACGGCCCCTGGGGAGATTGTTCAAAGCACGGCATGAAGTGGGACAACCCCCATTGGAGCGGCAAGCCGCAATCAGGCGCCGGGCCGCGGCAGAAGCTGCGGCCCAACGCCTTCGCGCGCCTTGCCCGTGCCTGCGCATCCTATCGCCTGTGGGTGGTGCTGGCAGCCCTGCTGCTGACGGTCGGTCTCTCGGGCTTTGCCGCCACCCGTCTCGCCATCGACCCTGACCAGCGCCCCCGGATCGGTCTCGACCCGGGCACCGCCACCCTGCAGGCGGAGCTCTCGGCCAAATTTCCCGGCGTGGAGCAGACCTTTTTTGCCGTGGTCGCCAATGGCGACCCCGAGTCGGGCCGCCAGCAGGCCGAGGCACTGGCCGCCGTGCTGGCTGAGCGCAAGGACCTGTTCCTCTCCGCCTTCGTTCCCGGCACGGGCCCGTTCTACGATGCCAATGCGCTGCTCTACCAGGACCCGGCCTTGGTGCGCAGCCGGGTTGATGCGCTGCTGCAGCTGGAGCCTCTCTACCTCGCCATGGCCGCCGCCCCCGGCATCGAGGGGTTGACGGCGCTGGTCACCCAGATCGGCCGGGCAGTTGACCAGGGGCGCTCGCCCCCCGGTCTCGCCTCCACGCTGCTTGCCGCCTCGGCCACCATCGAGTCGGAGGTCAAGGGCAGTCCGCGGGCGCTGGACTGGCAGGCGCTTGCCGGTCTCGAGATCGTGGCCCAGGCCAGCCGCTGGTATGTGCTGGCCACGCCCGTTCCCGGTGCCGAGCGAGAGGCCGCGGCCTTCTCCCGCAAGGCTTCTGCCGGCATGCAGGGCGTCAACTGGCTGTGGCCCAGGCGGGCGCTGGCCTCTTCGCCCAGCGAACTGCGTGACTTCGTGGTGCCGGCGCTGCTGTCGGTGCTGCTCACGCTGGTTCTGCTCTTCGCGGCGCTGGGCTCGCTGCGCCAGGCAATGGCCGTGCTGCTGACCGGGGCGCTCAGCCTGTCAGCTACCGGTGCCGCCGCGGCTGCTCTGGGCTCGCCGCTCGATCAGGCCACATGGTCCTTTGCGCTCGCGGTGCTGGCGCCCGTCGTCGTGGCCGGCGGCGTGCTCGCCGTTGCCTTCGGGCAGGGCCGGTCACGCGGGCTGGCGCCCATGCAGGCGGTGATGCTCGCCGCCCACCGTCAGGGCGGGTTCATTTCCATCGTCATCCTGCTGTTTGCCGTTGTGTGGGCCTCATGGCTGTTGCGCCATCTGCCTTCGGTCGGCCAGTTCGGCATCATCGCGCTGGTCGGCTGCGCTGCGGCGTGGATTTCCGCGCTCACCGTGCTGCCCGCCGCGCTGATGCTTTCGGCATCGTATCATGCCGAAGTGCCGCCGCACTGGCTCGACGAAGCGCTGGGCGACAGCGGCACCCCCAGCGGCCGTGGTGCGCTGGACATTGCCGCCATGGTGCTGCTTGCCGCGGCGGTGTTCTCGGCCGTGTTCCTGCCGGCCATGCGCTTCGGCGAGCGTCAGCTGCCGTCCTCGCCGCCGCCCTTCCTTGAAACGCCGGACGCGCGCGGCGCAGTCCATATCCTGATGCCCGAGGCAGGTGTGAAGGAACTGGTCACCCGGCTCTCCGCGCTTCCCGAGGTCGGCGCCATCCGCTCTGCCCAGCAGTTCCTGCCGCCCGATGCCGAGGCGAAGATCGCCGAGCTGCGCCGGCTGGCGGCACTCACCCCGCTCGACCCCGACTTCGGCCCCATCGCCGACGATGTCACGCTGCAGCAGAACTTCCAGGAGATCCAGGCGCAGCTCACCAGCATTGTCGGCAGTGCGGCCGCGACGCCGCAGCTGAAGGAAGCGGCGCTCAGGCTGCGCCGCGCCATCGACCTGTTGATCGCGCCCCAGCCGCCGGATGCGCAGCGCGTCGCGGAACTGGAGAAATCCCTGTTCGGTGGCCTGGGTGCGGTGTCGGCGCAGGCCCAGCGGCTTTCGGTGCTGCAGCCGCCCGGCATTGCCGATCTCGATCCGCAGCTGCTCCGCCGCTTCGTGGCGCCTGATGGCACCTGGCGCGTCGAGGTGATGCCGCGCTCGGCAACGGGCGAGCTTTCATTCGCCGCCGCCCTTCGCCGTGCCGTGCCGCAGTCGGCGGGCGAGCCCGTGGTCGCGCTGGTGCGCAACGAGATGATCCATCACGAGGCGATCATCGCACTCGCCACCGCCCTGCTGGCCGCCGCGGTGCTGGTTTCGGTCGCCCTGCGCAGCCTGCGCGGCCTGGTCCTGTCGATGGCCCCGGCGGGCGCCTTCATCACGCTCACCGCTGCCGTCACCGTGATGCTGGGCATCAGCCTCAACGCCGCCATGCTGGCCGGCATCAGCGCCGCCATCGCGGTCTTGATCGCCTGCTCCATGCTGGTGGCGGTCAGGTTGCGCGGCAGCGCCGCCGCCGTGCAGGCGCATGTCCTGCCGCTGCGCGCCGTGCTGCTGCCACCCATCACGCTGGCCGGCGCCGCCGCACCGCTGGTCATTTCCTCGCGGCCCGCCGTGGCCGAACTCGGCGCTTCGCTGGCCATGCTGTTCCTCATCGTGGCGCTGCTGATCCTGCTGCTTGTGCCCGCGCTCGCCCGCTGGCTGGACCAGCTCGCCGAGCCCGCCCCCCAGCCCGTACACCGCGGCAAGTGACGTTGCTGGCGACATCCTAAATGTCAGGTGGTATCCTGTTCCACGGGTGTCACGGCGCGAACACCTCACGGAAGGAAATCAGGGAGCAAATCATGAAATCTCAGTTCAGTGTCAAATCCTGGCTCATCGGGTGCAGCATGCTCGCGATGACGACCACCGGCGCATTCGCCGAGGTGGTCTACAACCGGGGCAACTCCGCCGACCCGGAGTCGCTTGACCCGCACAAGACCTCGACCGTCTACGAGGCCAACATCCTGCGTGACCTGTTCATGGGCCTGATGGTCCAGGACGCCAAGGCCACGGTGCAGCCGGGTGCTGCCGAGAGCCACACCGTTTCGGCCGATGGCAAGACCTACACCTTCAAGCTCCGTCAGGGCGCGCTGTGGTCCGACGGCTCGCCGGTGACGGCAGATGACTTCGTCTATTCCTGGCGCCGCCTGGTCGATCCCGCAACCGCCGCCGAATATGCCTACATGCTGGCGCCGGTGGTGAATGCCGAGGACATCACCGCGGGCAAGAAGAAGCCTGACGAACTTGGCGTCAAGGAGGTGGACGCCGGCACCTTCGAGGTGACGCTCAACGCGCCCACCCCCTATTTCCTCGAGATGCTCACCCACCAGGCCACCTATCCGGTGAACAAGGCGAGCATCGACAAGCTGGGCGCCGACTTCATCAAGCCCGGCAACCTGGTCTCCAACGGCGCCTATGTGCTGACCGAGTTCGTGCCGAACGATCACATCAAGGCGGTGAAGAACGACAAGTTCTACGATGCGGCCAACGTGAAGATCGACGTCGTCAACTTCATTCCCACCGAGGATCGCTCCACCGCGATGAAGCGCTTCGAGGCGGGCGAGCTCGACTCGAACGACGACCTGCCCACCGAGCAGCTGGCCGACATCAAGGCCAAGTTCGGCGACCAGGTGCGGATCGGGCCCTATCTCGGCACCTATTACTACGCCTTCAAGACCGACAAGGCGCCGTGGGACAACGTGAAGCTTCGTCACGCCGTGTCCATGGCCATCGACCGCGACTACCTGGCGGAGAAGGTCTGGCAGAACACGATGATCCCGGCCTATTCCTTCGTGCCGCCCGGCATCACCGGCTACGCGACGCGCGCCACGGACTATGCCGAGAAGTCGCAGCTCGACCGTGAGGACGAGGCCAAGAAGGTGCTGACCGAACTGGGCTACGGCCCGGACAAGCCGCTGAAGATGGAGATCCGATTCAACACCTCGGAGAACCACAAGAACACCGCGGTCGCCATCCAGGAGCAGCTGAAGCCGCTCGGCATCGAGGTGTCGCTGGTCAACACCGACACCAAGACGCATTACGGCCTGCTGGAACAGCACGGCGACTTCGACATCGCGCGTGCCGGCTGGATCGCCGACTACAAGGACCCGGAAAACTTCCTGGCCCTGTGCAAGACCGGCACCGGCAACAACTACGCCGCCTATACCAACAAGGAATACGACGACCTGATGGCCGCCGCCGCTTCCGCCGCCACGCCGGAGGAGCGCATGAAGCTCTTGTCCGACGCCGAGGCCATCGGCGTGGCACGTGACCTGTGCGTGGTGCCGCTGCTTTATTACAGCTACCACGACCTCGTCTCGAGCAAGCTCAAGGGCTGGGAGGACAACGTGATGGACGTCCACCCCACCCGCTTCCTCGCCAAGGAATAGCCCCGCAACAGGGATGGGCCGTCCTGCCTCGCGAAAGGGCAGGGTGGCCTTCCACCACAAGGCTCGAGTTGCGGACATGCTGCGTTACGTCCTGAGGCGGTTTCTCACCGCGATCCCGACCCTGTTCGTGATCGTGACGATCTCGTTCTTCCTGATGCGCGTGGCACCGGGCGGCCCCTTCAATCAGGAGAAGGGACTGAACCCCGTCATCAAGGCCAATCTCGAGCGTGTCTTTCACCTCGACCAGCCGCTGTGGAAGCAATATCTGCTCTACCTGAACAATCTGGTCCACGGCGACTTCGGCCCCAGCTACAACCTGCCGGACTTCACGGTGGCCGAGCTCTTCGCGGCGGGCCTGCCGATCTCGATCCAGCTCGGCGGAACGGCCCTGGTGCTCGCCCTGCTGCTCGGCGGCATTCTCGGCATCACCGCGGCGCTCTACCAGAACAAGCCGGCCGACTACGCCGTGATCGCCACCGCCACGGCGGGCTCCACCATCCCCACCTTCGTCATCGCGCCGCTGTTCCAGCTGTTCTTCGCGCTCACGCTGAAGTGGTTTCCGGTCGGCGGCTGGGGCGACGGCGCGCTGATCAACAAGGTCGGCCCCGTCCTCACCCTCATGCTGCCGCAGCTTGCCATCGTGGCGCGCCTGATGCGTGGCTCGATGATCGAGTCACTGCGCTCGCACCATATCCGCACCGCCCGGGCGCTCGGCCTTTCGGATTATTCGGTCGTCATCAAGCACGCGCTGCGCGGCGCCCTGCTGCCGATCATTTCCTATGCCGGCCCCGCCGCGGCGGCTCTGCTGACCGGCTCGATCATCGTGGAGACCATCTTCGCCATTCCCGGTGTCGGGCGATACTTCGTGGAGGCAGCACTCAACCGCGACTACACGCTGGTCATGGGCACCGTGGTGGTCATCGCCATGTTCACCATCGTCTTCAACCTCATCGTCGACATCCTCTATGCCGTGGTCGACCCGCGGGTGCGCTATGACTGACGGCACGGTCACACCCGCCGCACCGGGCCGCTCGCTGTGGGCCGATGCCTGGAACCGCCTCAAGGCCAACAAGGCCGCCATGGTGAGCCTGTGGTATCTGCTCTTCATGGCGGTGATTTGCATCGTGGGCCCGTGGTTCACCCCACATGACTTCACCACCATCTACCAGGACTACACCCGCGTGCCGCCCAGCCTGACGGCCTACCCCAAGCCAGACGCCATAGACCTCGCGGTGAAGGACGCAGTCAAACGGAGCCGCCTCGATCTCGTCGGCTGGCAGGAACGGGATGGCAAAGTCTATATCTCGCTTGCCTCCGCCAAGCCCATCGACGAGCGCGTGACGCGCTACATCGACCGCTCCGATGTCTTCGAAGGCGCTCAGGTGTCGGAGAAATCGGCGGATGGCCTGACGCTGACGATCAGCGCCGGCGTCCAGAAGAAGTACTTCTTCTTCGGCACCGACAACAATGGTCGCGACCTGTTGACCCGCACGCTCACCGCCGGTCGTGTGTCGCTCGCCATCGGGCTTCTTGCCGGACTTGTCGCGGTGTTCATCGGCGTGCTCTACGGTGCCATCTCAGGCTTTGCCGGCGGGCGCACCGACGAGATCATGATGCGCATCGTCGACGTTCTCTATTCGCTGCCCTTCATCTTCTTCGTCATCATGCTTGTGGTGTTCTTCGGGCGAAACTTTGTGCTGATGTTCCTCGCGGTGGGTGCCGTGCTGTGGCTCGACATGGCGCGCATCGTGCGCGGCCAGGCGCTGTCGCTGAAACGCCAGGAATATGTCCAGGCGGCGGAGGCACTGGGTGTCTCGCCCGGCGGCATCCTGCTGCGCCACGTGGTGCCGAACCTGCTGGGCCCTGTCGTCATCTACATGACGCTACTGGTGCCACAGGTCATCATCCTCGAGAGCTTCCTGTCTTTCCTGGGGCTTGGCGTGCAGGAGCCGATGTCGAGCTGGGGCGTGCTCATTTCGCAAGGCGCGAAGAACATTCCCAGCGCCACATGGCTGCTGATCTTCCCGTCCTTCTTCCTCACCACCACGCTCTTCGCGCTGAACTTCATCGGCGACGGCCTGCGTGACGCGCTCGACCCGAAGGACCGCTGAGATGAGCGAGCGCATCCTCGATCTCCGCCACGTGAAGGTTGAGTTCTCGACCATCGACGGCGTTGTCGAGGCTGTGAGGGGCGTCAACCTGCATGTGATAGCGGGCGAGACGGTGGCCATCGTCGGTGAGTCCGGCTCTGGCAAGAGCCAGCTGATGATGGCGGCCATGGGCCTCCTTGCGAACAACGGCAAGGCGACGGGCCAGGTCGACTACCGCGGCACCAACCTGCTGGCGATTTCGAAGTCGCAGCTCAACGACATTCGTGGCGCGAAGATCACCATGATCTTCCAGGAGCCGATGACCTCGCTCGACCCGCTCTACTCGATCGGCGACCAGCTGATCGAGCCCATCCGCAAGCACCAGAACCTTGGTGAAGCGGATGCGCGGGCGCGCGCCATCGAGATGCTGCGTCTCGTCCGTATTCCGGAGCCGGAGCGCCGCATGCGCTCCTACCCGCATGAGATGTCGGGCGGCCAACGCCAGCGTGTGATGATCGCCATGGCGCTGGCCAACAACCCGGACCTGCTGATTGCCGACGAGCCGACGACCGCACTCGACGTCACCATCCAGGCCGAGATCCTGGAACTCATGGCCAGCCTGCAGCAGCGCCTTGGCATGGGCATGGTGTTCATCACCCATGACCTCAACATCGTGAAGCGCATTGCGCATCGCGTCTATGTGATGCGTCGCGGCGAGGTGGTGGAGGAGGGCGAGACAGCGGAGCTCTTCGCCAATCCGAAGCACCCCTACACCAAGGCCCTGCTGGAAGCAGAACCCACCGGGCGGAAGCTGCCCGTCGCGCCCAATGCCCGCAAGATGATCGACGCCACCGACGTGCGCGTGACCTTCCGGCTGGGCGGCGGCTTCATGTCAGGCCCGCCGCTGGAGCTTCGCGCGGTAGACCGCGTGTCGATGACGCTGCGCCAGGGCCAGACCATCGGCATCGTGGGTGAGTCGGGCTCCGGCAAGTCCACCTTCGCCCGCGCGGTGCTCCGGCTGCTGCCCAGCGAGGGCGCCATCAGCTTCGAGAACCGCCCGATCCAGGGCCTGACGCGCGAACAGATGCGGCCCTTGCGCCGCGAATTGCAGATCGTGCTGCAGGATCCCTTCGGTTCCCTGAGCCCGCGCATGACGGCGGGCCAGATCGTGACCGAGGGTCTGCTGGTGCATGAGCCCACGATTTCGCGCGCTGAGCGCGACAGGCGCGCCGTGCAGGCGCTGGAGGAGGTGCAGCTTGATCCTTCCCTGCGCAACCGCTACCCGCATGAATTCTCCGGCGGCCAGCGCCAGCGCGTCGCCATTGCACGCGCCATCATCCTCAAGCCCAAGGTGGTGGTGCTGGACGAGCCCACCTCGGCGCTCGATCGACAGGTGCAGAAGCAGATCGTCGACCTGCTGCGCGATCTGCAGCAGGCGCATCAACTGTCTTATCTCTTTATCAGCCACGACCTCGCCGTGGTGCGCGCCATGGCAGACCACATCATGGTGATGAAGGACGGAACAATGGTGGAGCAGGGCACGCCCGACGAGGTGATGGAACACCCGCGCGAGGATTATACGCGGCGGCTGATGGCGGCGGCGTTCGCGGAGTGACACATCCGCGTCCTCTCCCGCACAGCGGGAGAGGAGGGGGCCCCGACGCAGTCGGGGTAGGTGAGGGGAAGTGTTTCTCTCATCAAAGGCTTGTCTCTACGCCCCCTCATCTCCCCGTTGCGTTTCGCAACGGGTCCCGTCTTCTCCCGCTGAAGGAGCGGGAGAAGACGAAACAGCATTCTCAGATATCCAGCGCCTCGATGTTCATGAAGGCGGTGCGCAGCGCCTTGGACCATTCGGTGGACAGCATCTTGAAATAGGGATCATCCAGCCCGATGCGCTTGGTATGCTCGATCTTCAGCGTGCCGCGCTCATAGGTGAGAAGGTCGATGGGCAGCCCCACGCTCAAGTTCGACCGCAGCGTGGAATCGAACGAGAGCAGCGCCATCTTCGCGGCATCGCCCAGCTTCATGTCATTTCTCGCCACGCGGTCGAGAATGGGCTTGCCGTATTTGTGTTCGCCGATCTGGAAGAACGGCGTATCCACCGTCGCCTCGATGAAGTTTCCCGCCGCATAGATGTTGAACAGGCGCGGGCGCTCCTTGCCGATCTGGCCGCCGAAGATGAAGCTTGCCGCGAAGGCATCGCCATTGGCCTGCAGGTGGTCGCCGTCGATTTCCTTCACATCGCGGATCGCCCTGCCCACGAGACGTGCGGCCTGGAACATGGTCTTGGCGGCGAACAGGTTGTCCTCGCCCGTCTTCTTGCCGCGCGAGGCCTGCACGGCTTCCGTCAGCATGCTGACGACCGCCTGCGTGACGGCAAGGTTGCCCGCCGTCAGCAGCACGAACACGGCCTCACCCGGCCGCTCCCAGGTGAACAGCTTCTTGAACTTGCCGACATTGTCGACGCCCGCATTGGTGCGGGTGTCGGCGGCCATGACCAGGCCTTCGTCCAGCAGCATTCCCACGCAATAGGTCATTCCGAGTCGTCCGGGAAAATCAGCGATGCTCTACTGTTGTGCGATCTCGACACGGACTTCAACCCTCATCCGCTCTGCATCACCACCCCGGCGCGAGCCGCGAATGGGGGCAACACCCGCAGCATCGAGTCCGGCGGCCACCCGTACGTAGTTATCGGTAGGGCTCTTGGCATTGGCGGGATCGAAGCCCACCCAGCCCAGGTCCGGCACCAGCGCCTCTGCCCAGGCATGGGCAGCGGTGGAGGAGGCGCCCATGCCGGTCACCAGGTAGCCCGTCACATAGCGCGCCGGAATGCCGGCGGAGCGTGCTGCCGCCAGGAAGATGTGCGCATGGTCCTGGCACACGCCGCGCCCGTCGGCGAAGGCTTCGGCCGCGGTCGTATGGGCATGTGTGGCGCCGATCTCATAGGCCACGCGGGCGTGGATCTCGGTCATCAGGCTGTGCAGGCCCTCCAGCGCGCTGCGGCCTGCGAACTGCTTCTCGGCCAGCGTGCGGAGCAAGGCCGTCGCGGTGGTGGGCCTGGTCTGGCGCAGGAAGACGGCATCGGGTGCGGCGCAGACGAGGCCCTTCACCACGCCCGCCGTGTCGGTCACGTCCACCACGCCCTCGGCCACGATGCTGACCGGCCCCACGATGTTGTCGAAGGTCACCATATGCACGCGGTTGCCGAAGCCGTCGGTATAGGCGAGCGCCCTGTCGAAGCCCGGCGCGGAAATCGACCATGACACGGTCTTCTGGGCCGTGTAGTCGGCAGGCCACAGGTGCAGGCGCTGCGCCGAATAGGCGAGCGGCGTGTCGTAGTCGTAATGGGTCTCGTGGCGGATGGCGAGGCGCATGGCTATGGGAAGTTATAGGTCGTCGCGATGGACTGCGACAGCCTGGTGTTGGCGTTGATGAAGTCCTGCAGGAATTCGTGCAGCCCGGATTGGAAGATGTTCTCCATGCGGCCGGTCCGCAGCCGCTCATGGGTTTCGCTGGCTTGCCTGTGGCATTCATAGGTCGCGCCATAATGGTCCGCAAGGCCCTGCAGCCCGCGGTTGATCCAGCCATAGGAGAAGATCAGCGAGCGCGGCATTTCCTCGCGCAGGATGAGGAATTCCGAGATCAGCCACGGCCGATAGTGCGAGTCGCGGTAGAACCAGCGATAGGACCGGTGGCCGGAGACCGAGCGCAGGATCTGCGCCCATTGCTGCATGTCGATGTCGCTGCCCACGTCGGTGGCCTTGGGCAATAGGATGAAATATTTGACGTCGAGAATGCGCGCGGTGTTGTCGGCCCGCTCGATGAAGTTTCCGAGCTGGCTGAAGTGGTAGGTATCGTTCCTCAGCATGGTGCCGAGCAGCGCACCGCGGAACGACATCACCCGCTGCTTCACCCACTCAAGGAACACGGGCAGCCGATCCGCCGTCATGGAGGAGGGCTTCACCTGCGCGAGTTCATTCCATGTCGCGTTGATGCTCTCCCACACGTCGCGCGTCAGCGCAGTGCGCACCGCGCGGCCATTGTTGCGCGCCGTCTTGATGCAGGACCGGATGGAGGAAGGGTTGTCCTCGTCGAAGATCAGGAAGTCGATCACCTTTGCGGTGGCGATCTCATCGTGCTTCTGGGCATAGCCATGGTCGCAGGCGCAGGACTGCAGCGTCGAACGCCACTCGTCGCGGTGGCCCTCGATGGCGCCGGGCATCAGCGAGATGCGGTAGCCGACCTCGAGCAGGCGCGCCATGTTCTCCGCCCGCTCCATGTAGCGCGACATCCAGTAGAGCGAGGAGGCGGTGCGTCCGAGCATCAGTCCTCCAGCACCCAGGTGTCCTTGGTGCCGCCGCCCTGGCTGGAGTTCACCACCAGCGAGCCCTTCTTGAGGGCGACACGGGTGAGGCCACCGGGCGTGACGCGCACCTTGTCGCCCGACAGCACGAATGGCCTGAGATCCACATGGCGTGGCGCCACGCCGGACTTGGTGAAGGTCGGCACGGTGGAGAGTGCAAGGGTGGGCTGCGCAATGTAATTCCTCGGCCGCGCCTTGAGCCGCGCGCGAAAGGCCTCGATCTCCTTCTTGGTCGAGGTGGGACCGACCAGCATACCGTAACCGCCGGAGCCATGAACCTCCTTCACCACCAGTTCGGGCAGGTGGTCGAGCACGTAGGCCAGCTGCTGGGGGTCGCTGCAGCGCCAGGTGGGGACGTTCTTCAGCAGCGGCTTCTCGCCGGTATAGAATTCAATGACGTCGGGGATGTAGGTGTAGATGGACTTGTCGTCGGCGATGCCGGTGCCCGGCGCGTTGACCAGCGTGACGCGGCCTGCGCGGTAAACGTCAAAGATGCCGGGAACGCCGATCGCGGAGTCATGCCGGAAGGTGAGGGGATCGAGGTAGGCGTCGTCAATCCGGCGGTAGACGACGTCCACCCGCTTCGGCGCCTGGGTGGTGCGCATGTAGAGATAGCCGCCATCAACGAACAGGTCGCCGCCCTCGCAAAGCTCGACGCCCATTTCGTCCGCCAGGAAGGCGTGCTCGAAGAAGGCCGAGTTGTGGATGCCCGGTGTCAGGATGACGACGGTGGGTTCGCCGTTGCAGCCGGCAGGCGCCACGCTCTCCAGCGTCTGGCGCAGCATGGCGGGGTAGTTCTCGACGGGCGCCACGCGCTGTTGGGCGAAGAGTTCGGGGAAGAGATACATCATCGCCTCCCGGTCCTCGAGCATGTAGGAGACACCCGATGGCGTGCGGCAATTGTCTTCCAGCACGTAGAACTCGTTGGCCGCCACGCGCACGATGTCGATGCCGATGATGTGGGCATAGATGCCGCGGGCCGGCATCACCCCCACCATCTCCGGCACGAAGGCCTCGTTCTGGATGATGAACTCATGCGGGATCTTGCCCGCGCGCAGGATGTCCTGGCGGTGATAAAGGTCGTGGATGAAGGCGTTCAGCGCCCGCACGCGCTGCTCGATGCCGGCCGACAGCTTGCGCCACTCGGCAGCGGCGAACACGCGCGGGATGATGTCGAAGGGGATGAGGCGTTCGGCCGCCTCGTCGTCGCCATAGACGGCGAAGGTGATGCCCTGGCGGCGGAAGATCGCTTCCGCCTCCCTCAATGCGCGGTCGACATCGGCGCGGGACAGTGTCTTGAGCCAGTCTGCCACCTGAGCATAGGGCTCACGGGGAGTACCCCCGCCGCCATCCATCTCGTTGAATACCACCGTCATCCGTCGCCCTTGTTGCATCGCAGTATGGTGGCAGAAAAACGGGCAGCGCAAGAAAAACATGCCAATCCAAATTATGCTGCCCAGATTTTAGCTTAGCTGCTTCAGGCTTGTGCGCGGCGGCAGTCGCCAAAAAGCAAATAAAGCGTGTTTCTTGCGAAGCCGCGCGGGAAATGCCATAAGCGCGCCATGTGTTTCCACGCGACCATATCCGGGGCAATTTTGCCCATCTGGTCAAAGACCGCGTATGATGAGGTCATGCTTCATTGCGCGCGCATCGTATTCAAGCCGTAAGCATCCCGTCTTCAGTCTGATCGTGTGCCCCGCCGTTGTCGGCGCGGGTTGTTTCCGTTTGCAGTTTGGAGAGTGCCATGAACGTTCTGAACAAGAACATCGATATCGCCGAAGTCGTGCGCAACGACATCGCGCATCATTTCCACCCCTTCACCGACCACAAGTCGTTCCATGCCGAGGGTGGCCCGCGGGTCATGACCCAGGCCGACGGCATCTGGATCTGGGATGGTAACGGCCACAAGCTCCTGGACGGCATGTCCGGCCTGTGGTGCGTGAACGTGGGCTATGGCCGCAAGGAACTGGCCGAGGCGGCCTACAAGCAGATGCTTGACCTGCCCTACTACAATACCTTCTTCAAGACGACGACGGTGCCGACGACCGAACTTGCCGCCAAGATCTCGTCGGTGATGCCGGAGCGCTTCAAGCACATCTTCTTCACCAACTCCGGCTCGGAATCCAACGACACCATCGTGCGCTTCGTGCGCCATTACTGGAAGCTGAAGGGCAAGCCCTATCGCCAGCACTTCATCGCCCGCACCCGCGGCTATCATGGCTCCACCATGGTGGCGGCCAATCTCGGCGGCTTCCAGGGCATGCATGACCAGGTCGGCACCGAGTTCCCGGGCTTCCACCACATCCAGCAGCCGCACTGGTTCGATTTCGGCGGCGACAAGACGCCGGAGGAATTCGGCCTCGAGGCCGCCGCGGCGCTGGAAACGAAGATCCTCGAAGTCGGGCCCGACAATGTGGCCGCCTTCATCGGCGAGCCGATCCAGGGGGCGGGCGGCGTGCTCATCCCGCCGTCCACCTACTGGCCGGAGGTGCAGAGGATCTGCCGCAAGTACGGTATCCTGATCATTTCCGACGAGGTGATCTGCGGATTTGGGCGCACCGGCAACTGGTGGGGCTTCGAGACCATGGGCTTCGAGCCCGACATCGTGCCGATGGCCAAGGGCCTGTCATCCGGCTACCTGCCGATCGGTGCGGTTGCCTTTGCCGACCACCTGGTCAAGGACTTCTTCGAACTGGGCGGCGAATTCTACCATGGCATGACCTATGCCGGCCACCCGGTGGCCTGCGCCGTGGCGCTCAAGAACATCGAGATCATCGAGCAGGAAAAGCTGGTCGAGCACACCCGCGAGATCGGCCCCTATTTTGCCGAGGCGCTGGCCTCGCTGCGCGACCACCCGATCGTCGGCGAGACGCGGTCGATGGGCCTCATCGGCGCCATCGAACTGTCCAACGACAAGGCCAGGCGCAGCCGCTTCGCCAGCCCGGGTCGCGTGGGAACGATGTGCCGCGACAACTGCTTCAAGAATGGGCTCATCATGCGTGCCTGCTGGGATACCATGGTGCTGGCGCCGCCCCTGGTCATCACCCGCAAGGAGATCGATGAGCTGGTGCGCCTCGCACGGCTGGCATTGGATGCGACTTACGCCCGGGTAAAGTCTGAAGTCGTTTGAGATTACAAAAGCTTAAGTAGTTTCCTATTGGCCGGGGGGCGGGGCTGGCCTAAAAACCCCTCCCAGTTTGAGGCCGCCTTATGCGCCGGCGGTCAAAATTGATCGGTGCAGAACTTGTGAAAGGAATTGAGAGAATGTCGACTTTCCGTCCTAGGTTCCGTCCCAACCGCCGCTCGGTCCTCAAGGGTACCGGCGCGCTGTTCGCGGGCCTCACCTTCATGCCGCGCTTTTCGATGGCAGAAGAAGAGAAGAAGCTGAACTTCTACAACTGGGACACCTACATCGGCGAGAACACGCTCGCAGAATTCACCGACGCCACCGGCATCGAAGTGAAGATGGATCTCTATGCCGACAACGACGAGCTTTTCGCCAAGCTCAAGGGCGGCAACCCCGGTTATGACGTGATCGTGCCGACCAACGACTATCTCGAGCGCATGATCAAGGCCGACATGGTGATTCCGCTCGACCATTCGAAGATCCCGAACATGGCCAACATCGACCCGCTGTTCCAGGACGCAACCTTCGACCCGGGCCGCAAGTACTCGATCCCCTACATGTGGGGCACGGTGGGCATCGGCTTCCGCAAGTCGGCCGTCAGCGCCACGCCCGACAGCTGGAAGGTGCTGCTGGACTCGGATGAGTATGCGGGCGCCATCTCGCTCCTGGGCGACCAGTCCAACGTTCTCGGTGCCGGCCTCAAGTATCTCGGCTTCTCGTGGAACTCGACCAATGCGGACGAGCTCAAGAAGGTTGAGGATCTGTTGATCAAGCAGAAGAAGAACATCAAGGTCTTCGCGCCCGACAACGGCCAGGATCTTCTCGCCTCGGGCGAAGTGAAGCTGTGCCAGGAGTGGAACGGCGACATCAAGCAGGTGATGACCGAGGACGAAGACCTCGCATACATCGTGCCGAAGGAAGGTTCGCTCGTCTGGCAGGACACGCTGGCCATTCCGAAGGGTGCTCCGCACCCGGAGAACGCCATGGCGTTCCTGAACTTCATCCTCGACGCCAAGGAAGGTGCCGGCATCGCCGAGACCATCCAGTATGCCACCACCAACAAGGCAGCCAAGGAGCTGATGCCGGCTGAATACAAGGACAGCCCGGTGATCTTCCCGCCAGCCGATGTGCTGGCCAAGTGCGAGCCGAACCTCTATCTCGGCGAAGAGGCCATCAAGCAACGCGACGAAATCTGGACGCGCATCCGCGCGTCGTAAGCGCTATGACATGGGGCGGCCACCGCAAGGGGCCGCCCCGTTTCGTTTGAACATCTGGAGCGCCATGCTCAACACGCTGAGACCGCCCGCCCTGCCGCTTGATGCGCTTCAGGCCTTCGCCGAGCGGAGCTATGGTCTTTCCGGCGTGTGGTCGCCACTCGAGGGCGAACGCGACCAGAATTACCGGGTCCTGGGCGCGGGCGGCGTGAGCGCCACGTTCAAGGTGTGCCATCCGGCCGAGGGTGATGCCATCCTGCAGTGCCAGGCCACAGCCCTTGAGCATATTGCCGAGGCCGACCCCGCACTGCCCGTGCCGCGCCTCATCCGCACGCGCAACGGCGAGCCGCTGGCGCGCATCACGCATGATGGCCAGCATTACCCGGTCATGGTGCTGTCATGGCTCGAAGGTCACGTCCTGGGCGGCGACACGCTGGGGCGCGACGGCCTGTTCGATCTCGGAAAGCTACTGGCCCGCCTCGGCGTGGCGCTGCGCGGTTTCGTCAACGGCGCGCCGGCTGAACGTGATCTGGTCTGGGACACGCGCCACGTGCTGCGGCTGGCCAGCGAGATCGGCAACCTTCCGGAAGGCGACCGCGCGCTTGCCACGGAGATTCTGGCGCGCCACGAGACGGTCACCGTGCCGGCACTCCGCCGCATGCGCGCCCAAGTCATCCACGGCGACGTTCATCCCCACAACGTGCTTGTCGACGCCGCGCGCAAGGTGACCGGCATCATCGACTTCGGCGACATGGTGCACGGCCCCCTGATTCTCGATCTCGCCAATGCGACGGGCGATTTCCTGACGCCCGCGGCGGATGTTCCCGACACCATCTTCGAATTGGTACGCGGCTACCGCAGCGTGACGCCGCTGGAGGAGGCCGAGGCCGATGCATTGATCGACCTCATCGACATTCGCCTGCTGATGACCCCGCTCATCGACGCGCTGAAGGCCTCGAACGGCATTGCTTCGCAGGACTATTTCCAGGCCTTCAACAGCCGCAGCATGCCGATGATCCGCGAGATGCGTCGGATCGGGCACGACAGGCTGCGCGCCCTGATCCGCCGCGCCGCCGCTTTCACCAGCATTCCTCCGCAGCACGCGGAAACTGCCGCAGAAGCCATCACACGGCGCCGCAAGGTGATGGGCGAGAAGCTCTATGTCTTCTACGACCCGCCGCTGCACATCGTGAAGGGCGAGGGCGTGTGGCTCACTGCCTCCGACGGCAAGCGCTATCTCGACTGCTACAACAACGTGCCGCATGTGGGCCACGCGCACCCTTACGTGGCGGAGGCCATCGCGCGGCAGGCGCGCACGCTCAGCACCAACACGCGCTACATCACAGACCAGTCGATCGAATATGCCGAACGGCTGGCGGAGCTGGCTTCCGAGGGCCTCACCTCGGTGACCTTCGTCAATTCCGGCAGCGAGGCGAACGACCTTGCATGGCGCATGGCCAAGGCCTTCACCGGCCATTCCGGCGGGCTTGCGATGGAATTCGCCTATCATGGCGTGAGCGAGTCGATTGACGCCTTTTCGCCGTCGAATGCGCCCGCGCACTGGAAGGCCCCGCACATCCGCCTGCTGCCCGCGCCAGATGTCTATCGCGGCCCCTATGGCCCGCAGGACAATGACGCGGGCGCGCGCTATGCGGCCCTTGCCGATCCGCTGATCGGCGACCTGCAGGAGAAGGGCCTCGGCGTTGCCGCGATGATGGTTGATTCCGCCTTCATGACCAACGGCATCCTTGACGCGCCTGCCGGCTACCTGCAGGGCATCGTTGCGCGGGTGCACAAGGCAGGCGGCCTGTTCATCGCCGACGAGGTGCAGTCCGGCTTCGGCCGCATGGGCCCATCCTTCTGGGGGCATCGCCATCATGGCGTGGTGCCGGACTTCATCACCATCGGCAAGCCGGCGGGCAATGGTTATCCGCTGGGCGTGGTCATCACCAGGCCCGAGATCCTGTCACATTTCCTTCAACTCGGTCCGTTCTTCTCCACCTTTGGCGGCAACAACGTCGCCGGGGCGGCCGGCATGGCGGTTCTGGACGTCATCCGGGACGAAAACCTTCTGGAGAATGCGCGTGACGTTGGGGCGCACTTCCGCAACGGCCTTTCGGGGCTCATGTCGAGACATGCGCTGATTGGTGACGTGCGCGGCGTCGGGCTCGCCACGGGCGTGGAACTGGTGCACGATCGCGCCAGCAAGCAGCCGGCGGGTGACGTGATGCACCGGTTGCTGAACCTGATCCGCGACGAGGGTGCGCTTGTTGGCGGTGAGGGGAAATCCGGCAACGTGCTGAAGATCAGGCCGCCCATCGTGTTCAGCCGCGCCGATGCCGATTTCGCGGTTGCAGCCATCGACAGGGCGCTGTCCCGGCTATAGCCGGGGTTGCCGTGCCGTGCCGTGCTGGGGTAGCTTCAAAGAAAACGACGCAGGGGGAGTGAACGCATCTTGGAGAACTGGAAACAGAACCCCCGGGTCTTCTGGACACTGGGCTTACCGCCTTCACTGTGGCTTCTGGCCTTCTTCATCATCCCGCTCGGCTTTCTCTTCATCATGTCGTTCAGCGACAAGGCCATGGTCGACGG
This sequence comes from Rhizobium sp. Q54, assembly GCA_945889445.1. Taxonomy (GTDB): domain Bacteria; phylum Pseudomonadota; class Alphaproteobacteria; order Rhizobiales; family Aestuariivirgaceae; genus Aestuariivirga. The sequence continues at coordinate 59,587 of CAMDBX010000002.1, read as the reverse complement.
CGAGGTGTCGATCACCGGCTATGACTACCTGACCGGCATCACCAACTACATCCGTGCCTTCGATCCGCTGTACCTTGGCATCATGTGGAAGTCGGTGTGGATCAGCGCACTGGCCACCGCGCTCTGCCTGCTCTTTGCCTATCCCATCGCCTTCGGCATCTGCTTTGCCAAGGACAAGTGGAAGCCCTTGCTGCTGCTGCTGGTGGTGCTGCCGTTCTGGATCAACCTGCTGATCCGCACCTATGCGCTGATCGCGGTGTTCCGCACCCAAGGTTATGTGAACAAGATCCTGGGCTGGGTGGGCTTTGGCCCCTTCGAGATGCTCTACAACAACTTCGCGGTCATCTTCGGGCTGGTCTATGTCTACATGCCCTTCATGGTGCTGCCGCTCTACGCCACCATTGAAAGGCTGGACAAATCCTACCTCGAGGCCAGCCTCGACCTTGGCGGCTCGCAGTTCCAGACGTTCATGCGTGTCACCGTGCCGCTGACCATGCCCGGCATCATCTCCGGCATCATCCTCGTTTTCATTCCGTGCCTCGGATCCTTCCTGACCCCGGACCTGCTGGGTGGCGCCAACGCGCTGATGATCGGCAACGTCATCGAGCGCCAGTTCAAGGCGGCAAATGACTGGCCCTTCGGTGCGGCACTGTCCTTCCTTCTGATGTATGCCACCTTCGGTGCGCTCGCGCTCCGCTACCTGTTTACCCTGCGATCCAAGGGAGTGGACGTCTGATGGCCGCCCAGCTGAAACCGGGGCAGGGGCCCCTCGACTATGGCAGCCGCACCTGGCTCAAGGTGCTGTTTGCCGCCATCTTCTTCGTGCTCTATGCGCCGATCATCACGCTCGTCGCCTTCTCCTTCAACACCGACAAGCGCGGCGTGGTGTGGCGCGGCTTCACGCTCGACAACTATACCAAGGCCTGGAACAACGCCTCACTCATCGAGGCGCTGACCAACTCGCTGGTGATTGCGCTCATTGCAACGGTCTTCGCCACCGTGCTCGGCGCGCTGACGGCGCTGCTGATGTGGCGCTTCCGATTTCCCTTCAAGGGCGCCTATGAGGGCTTCATGGCGCTTCCTATCGTCATCCCTGAAATCTGCATGGGCGTGGCGCTGCTGCTGTTCTTCGTCAACTCAGGCATGATGGGGCTCTTCGTCGCTCTCCCGTGGCCGCTGAACCTTGGCAACATCATCTTCGCCCATGTCACCTTCTGTTTCCCCTTCGTGGCTGTCGTCGTGCGGTCGCGCCTGGTCGGATTCAACCGCCAGCTGGAGGAAGCCTCGAAGGACCTCGGCGCCAGCGAGTGGCAGACCTTCTGGTCGATCATCGTGCCCTACATGAAGCCGGGCCTCATCGCCGGAGCGCTTCTGGCCTTCACGCTGTCGCTTGACGATTTCGTCATCACCTTCTTCACCTCGGGGCCGGAAACGGTGACATTCCCCGTGAAGGTTTACTCGCTGGTTCGCCGCGGCGTCTCGCCCGAGATCAATGCGGCGTCCACCGTCCTCATCGTCATCACGGTGATCGCCACCGTTCTCGCAATGAAGCTCCAGGCGCCGCCCAAGGCGGACAAGGTTTGAACAAGATGTCAGATACCATCGTCTCCATTCGCAACGTCACCAAGGCTTTCCCGGGTGGCGTTACAGCCGTCGACAATGTCTCGATCGACATTGAACAGAACGAGTTCTTCGCCCTTCTCGGTCCTTCGGGCTGCGGCAAGACCACGCTTCTGCGCATGATCTCCGGCCTCGAGACGCCGACCGGCGGCCAGATCATCATCGGCGGCGAGGACATGGCCTACACGCCGCCCAACAAGCGGCCCACCAACATGGTGTTCCAGTCCTATGCGGTGTTCCCGCACATGACAGTGGAGCAGAATGTCGGCTACGGCCTGAAGGTCACGGGCGTTGCATCAGACGAGATCAGGCGCCGCGTCGGCGAGGCGCTGGAGATGGTGAAGCTCACCGCACTTGCCACCCGCAAGCCCGACCAGATGTCGGGTGGCCAGCGCCAGCGCGTAGCACTCGCCCGCGCCCTGGTCAAGCGCCCCAAGGTACTGCTGCTCGACGAGCCGCTCTCGGCCCTTGATGCCAAGCTGCGCGACGACATGCGCATGGAGCTCACCCGACTTCAGGAAACCGTGGGCATCACCTTCATCATCGTCACCCATGACCAGGACGAAGCGCTCTCCATGGCCAGCCGCATCGCCGTCATGGACCGTGGCGCCGTGCAGCAGGTGGCCACCCCCGCCGAGCTCTATGAACAACCGAAGACCCGTTTCGTCGCGGACTTCATCGGCAAGGTGAACCTGATCGAGGCGCGCGTGCATCGGCAGATCGGCCGCAAGGTCGATTGCGAGTTGAAGGGCGTGGGCCGCATGGAACTCGTCAGCGACAACCTCGTCGGTGCGCAGGTTTCCGTGGCCGTGCGGCCTGAGAAACTCAAGATTGCCAGTTCGGAGCCCACCGCCGCCATCCGCGTTCAGGGCAAGGTGCGCGACGTTGCCTATTACGGCGATACGAGCCACGTCGTCATCGAAGCGGCGGACGGGCTCAACCTGTCTGTGAACGTCCAGAACGATACGAGACTCGGTGGTTCCGGCGTTGAGCGCGGACAGAGCATCTGGGTATACTGGGCACCCGAAGATTCCATCGTCCTTACGGAGTAGCGCTGATGTCGCTCGAAATGAATCCCAACGGCCCGTTTCCGGGCGACAGCGCCTTTCGCCGCGAAAGCCTGAAGGGCACGCAGTGGGAGCCAACCTATGCCGGCGCACTCTCCTTCATGCGCCGCAAGTATTCACGCGATCTCAAGGGCGTGGACATCGCTGTCACCGGCATTCCCTTCGACCAGGCGGTGTCGCACCGCTCTGGCACGCGCATGGGCCCTGAGGGTATCCGCAAGGCTTCGGCCGAGAATGCCTGGGGGCCGTTCTGGCCGTGGAGCTTCGATCCTTTCGACACGCTGGCCGTCGTCGACTACGGCGACTGCTTCTTCGACTGGGGCCGCAAGGAGAACTTCCCGCAGCGCCTCGAGGACCATGCCACCGAGATCATTTCATCGGGTGCCGAGATGATCTCGCTGGGTGGCGACCACTACGTCACCTATCCGCTGCTCAGGGCACACGCGAAGAAGCACGGCCCCCTGTCGCTCATCCACTTCGATGCGCACCGCGACGTGGAACCGGACGACGGCGGCCGTATCGACCACGGCACCATGTTTGGCTACGCGGTGAAGGAAGGCCTGATCGATCCCAAGAAGTCGGTGCAGATCGGCATCCGCACTGTGTTCGCCGGCGAGCGCACTTATGGCTTCAAGATCGTCTATGCCGACGAGGTGCATGAGTCGACGTCAGCGCAGCTGGCCGACATCATCCGCAAGGTGGTTGGCAGCAACAATACCTACCTCACCTTCGACATCGACTGCCTCGACCCTTCCGTTGCTCCCGGCACGGGCACGCCGATCCCCGGTGGCCTCAGCTATCACCAGGCGGCCGCTATCATCCGCAAGCTGACGGACATCAACTTCGTGGCGATGGATGTGGTGGAGGTGTCACCCCCATACGACCACGCCGACATCACCTCGCTGGCCGCCTCGTCCCTCATCATGGAATATCTTTGCCTCAAGGCCTGGCAGAAGGGCGCGCGCGCCGCGCCCGTCGCCGAATAGGACTTTAGCGGGTGGTGCCCAACGCCCGGTCCTTGTTGCGCACGGCGTAGCCCGCCTGCAGCGGCCAATTTCCGTATGTGTCTCCGGCGATCAGTTCTCGCATCGCGTGGAGAGGCCAGTTGGGGTCGTCCAGCGCCTGGCGGGCCAGCGCGATCAGGTCGGCTTCTCCCTTTTCGAGAATCTGCTCGGCTTCCTGCGCCGTGGTGATGAGGCCCACGGCGGCGGTGGGCACGTCGGCCCCCTTCCGCACCGCTTCGGCCAGCGGCACCTGATACAGCGGGCCCACTGGAATTTTCGCGCCATCGAAGCCGCTGGACGAGCAATGCACGACGTCATAGCCGATGGCCTTCAGTTCCCGGGCGTAAGCGATGCTGTCTGCAACCGTCACGCCACCTTCGATCCAATCGGTGACGGAGATGCGCACGAAGGCTGGTTTGTCCTTGGGCCATGCGTCACGCACGGCACGCGCCACCTCAAGGGGAAAACGCATGCGGTTGCCAAAGCTGCCGCCATACTGATCGCTGCGCTTGTTGGCAATCGGCGACAGGAACTGGTTCAGCAGATAGCCGTGCGCGGAGTGAACTTCGATCATGTCGAAGCCCGCCGCATCGGCCCGCTTCGCAGCGGCCACGAAGCCTTCGCGCACGCGGGCAAGGCCCGCCTCGTCGAGCGCCTCGGGCACGGGGTATGAGGCGCTGTGCCGCTCGGCTGAGGGTGCCACCGATGTCCAGGCCTCGAAGCCCAGGTCCCGCTTCTCCGCGTCCGTCTCGTTGAAACCGCCGCGCCACGGAATTGGTGAATTCGCCTTGCGGCCGGCATGGGCCAGCTGAATGCCAGCCTTCGCGCCGTTCTTGTGGAGGAAGTCCACGATGCGCGTCAGCGGCGCGATCTGGGCATCCTCCCACAGGCCGAGACAGCCATAGGAGATGCGGCCCTCAGGCGTGACCCCCGCTGCTTCAACGATGACGAGGCTGAAGCCGCCCAGCGCAAAACGGCCGAGGTGCACGAGGTGCCAGTCATTGGCGAAGCCATGCTGTGCCGAATACTGGCACATGGGTGCCACGATCACCCGGTTCTTCAGTGTCATGCCGCGATAGGTGGCGGGGGAGAACAGCTTGCTCATCAGCTCAGGGCATCCTTCAATCGGTAGTACAGCATGGCGGCGGCGAGCAGTGGCACACGCACCGGACCGCCAGGGAAGGGGAAGTGTCGGACACGCGACAGCAGGTCGAAGCGCTCGGCCGTGCCGCGCACCGCCTCGGCCATCAGCTTGCCGTACATGCCGGCGAGTGCCACGCCCTGGCCGGAATAGCCGTGGGCATAGTAGGCGGTGGGGCTCAGACGACCGCAATCCGGAATGCGATTTTGGGTGATGGCGATGTAGCCGCCCCAGGCAAAGTCGATTTTCGCATCGCGCAGCTGCGGAAAGATTTTCACCATGCTCTTCTTCATGTCCGGCGCAAGGTGCGCCGGCTCCATGGTGGTGTAGCTGGCGCGGCCGCCGAACAGCATGCGCGTGTCGGGCGTCAGTCGGAAATAGTCGACGATGAAGTTAGTGTCAGCCACTGCCTCGCCGTCGCGGATCATCGCGCGCGCCCGGTTTTCGCCCAGGGGTTCCGTGGCGATGATGTAGCTCGTCACCGGCAGGACCTTGCCATAGAGCTTCGGCACCAGTCGGCCGAGATAGGCATTGCAGGCGATGATCACGAAGCGTGCGTTCACCTTGCCGCGCGCCGTGCGCACGAAGGGCTTCGAACCGGTATCCACCTCGATGGCCGGGAAATGCTCATGGATCACCGCGCCCGCTTCCGTTGCCGCGCGGGCAAGGCCGAGGCAATAGTTGAGCGGGTGGAAGTGCCCAGCGCCGCCCTCGCGCAGGGCGCCATGGTAGTGGCGCGTGCCGAGCTTTTGTTCGAGCCCTGCCTTGTCGATGATCTGCGTGTCGGTGTAGCCGAGCGCATCCCACTCGTCCTTCCATTCCTTCAGCCCGTCCATGCGGTTGGGTTTCGGGAGGACGTGCAGGTAGCCCCAGCGCAGGTCGCAGTCGATCTTGTAACGACTGATTCGGTCCACCAGCAGCCGCTTTGACTCCTGCGCGATTGCGAAACACTTGCGCGCATCCTCCTTGCCCAGCTGTGCTGCGATCTTGTCTTGCCCTGAGGAAAAGCCTGTGCAGATCTGCCCGCCATTGCGGCCAGATGCGCCGTGGCCCACCGTCTCGGATTCCAGTACCACCACCCTGTGGCCAGCCTCGGCCAGCTCCACGGCCGCCGAAAGCCCGGTGTAGCCCGCACCCACGATGCACACATCGGCGGAAATCTCGCCCGAGAGCGGCAGGTGGGCTGGGGAAGGGGTGGCCGTGGCCTGATAATAGCTGGGCGCAAAGATGGATTTTGACATGGTGAAAAGGGTTTAGCGGTCCCCCTTTTGTTTGGTCAAGCTTCCGCGCTACATTGGGCCGCGACAACAATACTTGGAATATCATGACCCAATCGCGATTTGAGGAATGGCTGCACGAACACAAGATCAGCGAGGTCGAATGCCTCGTTGCAGACATGAACGGCACCGCGCGCGGCAAAATTCTTCCGCCCAAGAAGTTTCTCTCCGGCAACCGCTCGCGCGGGCTGCGCATTCCGGAGGAAGTCTTCACACTCACAATCAATGGCCGCTACACGCAGGACACCCGCGCAGTGAGCGACAGCGCGATCGACATCTACATGAAGCCCGACCCGGACACGATCCGCTTCGTGCCATGGTACCAGGAGCCGACGGCACAGGTGATCTGCGACGCCTTCCACCTCGATGACAGGCCGGTGGAGATTTCGCCGCGCCATGTGCTGAAGCGCGTGCTGCAGGCCTACAAGGAAAAGGGCTGGCGGCCGGTCATCGCGCCCGAGCTCGAATTCTATCTGGTCAAGAAGAACATCGATCCCGACTATCCGCTCGATGCCGCCGTCGGCCGTTCCGGGCGCAAGGAGCCGGGTGGCCAGGCCTATGGCATCGACGCCGCCAATGACTTCGATCCGATCGTCGAGGACATTTATGATTATTGCGAAGCGCAGGAGCTCGACGTCGACACGCTGAGCCATGAAAGCGGTCCGGCGCAGCTCGAGATCAACTTCAACCACGGCGACCCGCTGGAGCTGGCCGACCAGGTGTTCCTGTTCAAGCGTACGGTGCGCCAGGCCGCACTGAAGCACGACATGTATGCCACCTTCATGGCCAAGCCGCATGAGAACGAGCCCGGTTCCTCCATGCACATCCACCAGTCGGTGATGGACATGAAGACCGGCAAGAACATCTTCGCCAGCAAGGATGGCGCGCAGTCGAAGCTGTTCCTGAACCACATTGGCGGGCTGCAGCGTTATCTTGCGGCAGCACTCTCACTGTGCGCACCCAACGTCAACTCCTACCGCCGCCTCGTGCCGGATTCCGATGCGCCGACCAATGTTCACTGGGCGGTCGACAATCGCACCGTGTCACTGCGCGTCCCGTCATCGGATGCCAGCAACACCCGCGTCGAGAACCGCGTACCGGGTGCTGATGCGAACCCTTATCTCGCTTTCGCGGCATCGCTGGCCTGCGGCTACCTCGGCATGATCGAGCGCATCAAGCCGTCGGAACCCGTCACTGGTTCGGCCTATCGCTATGCCCACACCCTGCCGATCAGCCTCGATGAAAGCCTCGACAAGCTGAACTATACCAAGGCGCTTAAGCAGGTGTTGGGCGAAAAGTTCTGCGAAGCCTACAATGACGTGAAGTACGAGGAGATGCAGAATTACCGCCGCGTGATCAGTTCCTGGGAACGCGAATACCTGCTCCTGAACGTGTGAGGCTGACAAGTGATGCAGACGGCGACGAGACTTCTCCTTGCGATTTTCCTGTGGGCAGGTCTTGCCGCCGCCGCCAGCGCCGCCCCTGCCGTGCCGCCCGCGGCGGCGGTGGGCAGTGCGATCGCCGATGTGCTGAACGCGCCCGAGCGTCTGCCGCTGCCGCTGGAGCGCATCCGCCTGGCGCTCATCGCGCACTACATTCGCGACCAGGCCCCCGTCTACTGGGTGGGAACCGGCCGCATTACGCCCTTCCTGCAGCGGCTTGCCGATGCCGCGGATGACGGTCTCAATCCCGCCGACTATCCGCTCGATGCGCTGATCGAACTGCGTGATACCATCGATCCTGCGGACGCCGAGAGCGCGGCGCTGGCCGAGCTCTTCTTCACGGCATTCTATGTGAACTATGCAACTGACCTGAAGATCGGCCGCCTGACGCCACAAAAGGTCGATCCCAAGAACTTCCGCAATCGCAAGACCGTGGACGTGCTGGCGATCATGACCGGTTTTGCCGCGCAACCGGAGCCCGACGACTTCCTCGACTCCTTTGAGTCGCAGAATTCGCATTATCAGGCGCTGAAGAAGATGCTGTCGCTCTACCGTGCCATGGGCGAAACGGTGGACTGGGACGCCATCGCGATGGGCGACAACATTCAGCCCGGCGCCAGCGACCCCCGCATCCCCGAAATTCGCGAACGTCTGATGCTGACGGGCGATCATCCCGGCGGTGACGACGAAGGTGAGGTCTATGACTCCGCCACCGTGTTGGCAGTCAGGAGCTTTCAGCTGCGCAACGGCCTCGAATCCAAGGGAGTGGTCGGCAAGCAGACCATTCTCGCGCTCAACGTGCCGCCGGCGGACCGTGCACGGCAGGTCATGCTCAATATGGAGCGTTGGCGCTGGATGCCGGAAAACCTCGGCGATCACCATTACATGGTGAACCTGGCCTCCTTCGAACTCAGCGAAGTCCAGAACCATGACATCGTCGACCGCATGGACGTGGTGGTGGGCGCCGTCGCCAACCAGACCCCGGAATTCTCGGACGAGCTGGAGTATGTCGAGATCAATCCGACCTGGACCGTGCCCTATTCAATCGCCACCAGCGAGATGCTGCCGAAGCTGCGGCGCAATCCGTCCGCCTATTCGTCCGACTTCGAAGTGTTCATGAACGGCAAGCTCACCTCATGGGGCGGCATCAACTGGAACGCCTATGGCAAGGGCAAATTCCCCTTCACTTTCCGCCAGAAGCCGGGTCCCAAGAATGCGCTGGGCAAGGTGAAGTTCATGCTGCCCAACCCCTACAACATCTATCTGCACGACACGCCGTCCAAGGACAAGTTTCTCGCAACCACGCGGGCCTTCAGCCATGGCTGCATCCGCCTGTCGCGGCCGATGGACCTCGCCTATCACCTGGTGGGCGACATCGCCGGATGGTCGAAGCAGAAGATCGACGCTGCCTTCGCCAGCGGCAAGACCACGCGCGTGAGGCTTCCGGAGAACATTCCGGTCCACCTCATCTATGCCACCGCCTTCGAGGGTGATGGTGGCAGCATCGAGTTCCGGCCGGACATCTATGGCCGTGACCGCAAGCTCGATGCCGCGCTTGGCGGCAGGCCCGCCAGCTGATCAGTTCACCTGCAGCCGGGTGATGGCCTTTGCGGCATCCGCATGGCCCGCCGCGGCTGCGCGCTTGTACCACTGCATCGCCTGGCCCTTGTCCGGTGTTGCATTGGTGGCGGGCAGGGTGGGCAGCACCAGAGGATCATAGCTCCGTGCCAGGCCATAGGCGGCCGCGGCGGAGCCGTCTTTGCCCCAGGCCCGCTCATAGCTGCGGCGGGCGGCGGCCACGTCGCCACCGCTGAGCAGCGCGTCTGCACCGTTGATCAGGTTTAGCGTCTCGACCGACTCAGGACCCGCCAGCGCCAACTTGTTGCTGAAGGGTGGCGGAAGCGACGCCGGCTGGCCTGCGCCACTCGCCCCGGGCATGGTGGAATCGATGCCGTCAGGTGGCGGCAGGCTCAAGTCCGGGTGTGGTGCCGAAGCCGGTTCGACGACCACGTCCTTCAACGCCACGGTCATCGTCTTCACCGGCGCGGCCAATTCGCCGCTTCGCGGTTCAAAGGCTGCGATGGCGAGGCCGATCTGCGGATCATCCGCGCGTGGCACCACAAGTTTCACGCCCTTCATCTCAGCCAGTGAAAGTGTCCAGATCTGGTCGTCCTGGCGATGGCCGGAGGTGAGGTAGGCGCCCTCGGGCAGGCCCTGGATCTTGAGCAGCATGTCAGTCTCCAGACCCGCCGGCCCGGCATGCAGGGCCAGCGGGATGAAGCTGTTGGTTTCGCCCGTTACATCCTCCACCTGCAGCGTAGCGGTGGACACTGGCTTCTTCTCGATGATCGTGTCGCGCGCCGCGTTGGGTTCCGCCATCTGCAACTGGGTTGCGGGCGAAACTGGTGTTGCATCGAAGGCGGCAGCGTCGGCAGCAGCAGGGACTGTCGCTTGCGGGGTTACGAGGCGTGCGCTCAGCACCCCGGCGCTGCCGCCCGCCACCAGCGCCGTGGCTGCGGCAATGGCGAAGGTCTGCGTTGCGCTGAAAGCGCGCGGGTTCGGGCGTGGCGATGGGGCGGGCGCACGCGCGCGGTCTCTTAAGCGCGTGCCATGCTGCTCGGTCCTGATGGTGTCCGGCTCGCCGTGGGGCAGCTCCGAAGCGGGCTCGGTCTCGAAAGGGTCCTCGGGCAACGCGCGCTGTCTGCGGTAGCGCGCGAGAAGCTCTTCGCGTGTGAGCTGCTCTCCGGATGCACTCAACACCCATGAGGGCTGCAGCAGCGGCGCCGCCGGCTGGACAGGGGCCGCTCGGCGTAGAGGGGCGCGGGGCGCCGCCTTGTGGGCAGGAGTGTGCGGCACCGCGGCGGTCTCAGCGGTAGCTGAAGGCTCCTCGTGCAGTTCCACCGGCTCGGATGAGGTTTTGTCGTGCGTCATCTGTCATGCTCCCGAAGAGTGATCGTGTAGTGGCTTGAAGCGCGCGGCCTCAGCCCGTCACGGCACGTCGAAATCAGCGTCAAGGCGGGGGCATGAATGCGATACAGGCTCGCCCAGCGTGAGCAAGATGCTGCTGGCACGTCCCATCCCCTGCCGGTTCCTGTTGCGGGCGGTCACTGTGTGTCTTCACGCTGCAACGACCCGTGCGCGGTTTGAACCGTGCCGGTGGAATGTGGCCTTGGATGGGCGAGAATGTGGAGCTGCGCCCCTCAGCGTTGCGAAATGGGCAGGTAATCGCGGGCTGAGGGGCCGTCATAGAGCGTCAGTGGACGGATGAGTATGTTGTTCTGCAGCTGCTCGATGCACTGCACCGTCCAGCCGGGCACGCGTCCCACGGCAAAGATGGGCACGAACAGGTCAGGCGGGATCCCGTTCAGGTAATAGATGGCACCCGAGTAGAAGTCGACGTTCACATTCACGCCAAAGCGGGCATAGGACTTCATGGCGTCCACCACGGCCTGGAGGATGGCGAACCACTTGGGCTCGCCCATCTCGCGCGACAGTGTTTCCACGCCATCGCGCATGTGCCGGGCGCGCGGGTCTTCGGTGCGGTAGACGCGGTGGCCGAAGCCCGTGACCGCCTCGCCCGCTGCGCGCTTCGCCTTGACGTAGGCGGCGGCCCGTTCCGGCTCGCCGATCTCCTGTGCCATGCGCATCACGTCCTCCGCTGCGCCGCCATGGGCCGGGCCGGAAAGTGCTGCGATGGCCGACGTCATTGCCGCATGCAGCGTGGCCTCGGTGCCGATCACCACGCGTGCGGTGAAGGAGGAGGCGTTGCTGCCGTGCTCGGCATGCAGGATCAGGTCGCGGTCCATCAGCTGCGCGCCTTGCGGAGATGGCTTGCGACCGGTGATCATCCACAGGAAGTTCGCGGCATGCGACAGCGCCATGTCGGGCAGCGGCACGGGCCTGCCATTGCGGATCGCCTGATGCGCCGCCACGATCATCGGCACCTGCGAGGCGAGGCGGATGCCCTTGTCGCGCGTTGCCTCCACGGAATTGTCGTAGGTGTCGGGCTCGAAGCCGGCGAGCGCCGAGACGGCGGTGCGCAGCACGTCCATCGGGTGCGATTGTTTTACCGTCTCGATGAGCGAGAGGATCTCCCCGGGCAGCCTGCGTGCCGCCTTCAGCTTGGCGTCGAAGGCGACAAGCTGGGCTGCCGTCGGCAGTTCGCCGTTGAGCAGCAGGTAGGCGGTCTCCTCGAAGCTTGAATGCTGGGCGAGGTCGTGGATCGAATAACCGCGGTAACGCAGTTCCCCGGCCTTGCCGTCGATGAAGGTGGTGCCGGAGCGCTCGAAATAGACGCCCTTCAGGCCACGGTGGATTTCGATCTTTTCTTCTGCTGACATGGCCGCCTTCTGAAAAAGAGAGTTCCGATGAGCGTGATTGACGAAGCCAAGGCCAAAATCAAGGGCAGAGGTCTGAAACTTGTGATGCCAGAGGGCGATGACGAGCGGATCAGGGCCGCTGCCGAGCGCTTTCGCCGCGAAGGCCTCGCCGAGGCCATTGTCTTCGGCCCTGACGATGTGCCGGCTGCGACAGTGGCGCATGTCGCCCTTGTGCAGTCCCGGCGCGAGAAGATGTCCGAGGCCATGGCGATGCGGCTCCTCAAGAAGCCGCTTTACCGTGCCGGTGCTGCCGTTGCTGCCGGCGAGGCCAATGCCATGCTGGCGGGTGCTGCCAACCCCACGGCGCGCGTCATCGAGGCGGCGCTGATGACGATCGGCCCGGCGGTGGGAATCGAAACGCCATCGAGCTTCTTCCTCATGCAATGGCCGGACCGGCGGCTGGTCTTCGCCGACTGCGGCGTCAACATCCAGCCGAATGCGGCCGAACTCGCCGACATCGCCATCGCGTCGGCGGCAAGTGCAGCGCTCTTTCTTGGCGAGGAACCGCGCGTGGCGCTGCTATCCTTCTCCACCAAGGGCAGCGGCAGCCATCCGGATGCCGACAAGGTGATCGAGGCGCTGCGCATCGCCCGTGCGAAGTCGCCACACCTCAAGATCGACGGCGAGTTGCAGGGCGATGCGGCGCTGTCGCCTGCGGTTGCGGCGAAGAAGCTGAAGGAACCCGGCGAAGTGGCGGGTCGCGCGAATGTGCTCGTCTTCCCGGACCTCGATGCCGGCAACATCGCCTACAAGCTCACGCAGTATCTGGCGGGCGCGCAGGCCATGGGCCCTGTGCTGCAGGGGTTCGCCAGGCCAGTGTCGGACCTGTCGCGTGGTGCAACGGTGGATGACATCGTCGCCACTGGCTCGCTGCTGCTGGCGATGAGCTAGACCAGTTCCTTGACGCCGCGCGCGATGGTCAGTTCCTCGTTGGCGGGAACGACATAGACATTCTCCGGCCCGATCCCCAGCCACTTGAGGTGGCCCATGATGCGGGCCCGCACGGCACCGGCATTCTCGCCCACGCCGCCGGTGAATACCATGGCATCAACACCGCCCAAGGCCGGTACCAGTGAAGCCGCATGGCGCGCGGCGGAATAGCAGTAGTAGTCCACCGCCTCGCTCGCCTCGGTGCGGTCGCTGGCCAGCAGCACGCGCATGTCCGGCGATATGCCGGAAAGGCCGAGCAGCCCGCTCTTGCGATACAGGAGGTCCTCGAGTTGCTCGAGGTCCATGTGTTCGTCGCGCATGAGAGCGACCAGAACGCCGGGGTCGATCGAGCCGGTGCGCGTGCCCATCACAAGGCCGTCCGCTGTCGAGAAGACCATTGTGGTAGCTACACTCTTGCCATCGAAGATCGCGCACATCGAGGCGCCCGAACCCAGATGTGCCGCAAGCAGCCGCCGCGGCAGCGGCTTGCCGGAGACATGCGGCAGCGCCTCCACCACGTGCTGGTAGTTGAGCCCGTGGAACCCATAGCGCCGGTAGCCCTTATCGAAATAGCGGCGCGGGATCGGGAGCCTGGTGGCGAGCTCCGGCTGCGTGGCGTGAAAGGCGGTGTCGAAGCAGGCGATGTTCGGCACCTCCGGTGCCACGCGCCGCATCTCGCGCAGAACCCCCAGCCCGAAGGGCAGGTGCAGCGGCGCCAGCTGTCGCATCGCGTCCAGATCCTTCTGGATCTGGTCGTTGACGGCGACCGGATTCACATATTGCGTGCCGCCATGCACAATGCGGTGCCCGATGCCGTTGAACTGCGCAGGCTCATGGCCATTGTCCGCCAGCCACTCGGCAGCGACCAGCAGGCCCTCGCTGGGGCTCGTCACGTACGGCACCTCGTGGCCGGGATGGCCCTCCACATCGAGGCGCGGCTTCGAGCCGATGCCGGAAACCTGCCCCTTCAGCAGCATCTTCAGTTCGCCGTTGAAAACCGCGAACTTGAGTGAGGACGAGCCCGCATTGAGAACCAGGAACTTCACTTCAACTCGATTTCGATGAAGGCATATTCGGTGTCGTTGGCGTTGATCACGTCATGCTCGACCCCGGCGTGGCGGAAATAGGGAACACCTGCCTTCATCTCGGCATGGGCGGGCCCGGTGGGGGTCTCGAGGCGCACCTTCCCGTCCATCAGCGGCACCACCACATAGTCGTGGCCATGCTTGTGCCAGCCGGTGTTGGCGCCGGGGGCAAAGCGGTATTCGGTGACGATCACCCGGTCATTCTCGATGAAAACCGTGGCCTTTGCGGTTCCGTGGGTGTGGTCGGTCATGGCTGCACTCCTGAAATTGCAAAACCATGGTGGATGGAACTGGAACTTGCCGCAAGCATGTTATATTATAACGTTCATGTCATTCCCCGTGCCACACCACGACCATGAGAATTGCACCGCGGAACTTCTGGCGCGTGCCGAGCGCACCTGCGAGCGGAGGGGCTCTCGCCTCACCGGCCAGCGCCGTGACGTGCTGAACTGCGTGGCGGAAAGCCACTCGGCGGTGGGGGCCTATGACATCATCGAGCGCATGGCGGGCCATGGGCCCCGGCCAGCACCGATCACCGTCTACCGCGCGCTGGATTTCCTCGAGGCACATGGCCTCGTCCACAAGATCGAGAGCCGAAACGCCTTCATCGCCTGCACCCACCCGCATGAGGGGAAGCCCGCCGCCATGCTGGTCTGCGAGAAATGCGGCCTTGTCGCCGAACTCGATGCGCCGGAGATGTTCGAGGCGCTGCAATCCGCCGCCAAGTCGCAGGGCTTCGCCGTGCATCGCAGCGTCGTGGAACTCACCGGCCTGTGTGCCGCCTGCGGGGAGATTGCCTGATGCTGAAAGTGACCAATGCCATCCTCAGCGCGCGAGACGCAACGCTCACCATCGGCGGCCGCACCATCCTGGACAAGGTGAACCTCGACGTGCGCCCCAACGAGATCGTCACGGTGATCGGACCCAATGGTGCGGGCAAGTCGACGCTCGTGCGCTGCCTTCTGGGCCTGCAGCCGCTCACCTCGGGCGAGATCATTCGTTCCAAGTCCCTGCGCATCGGCTATGTGCCGCAACGCTTCCCGCTCACCTCCAATGTTCCGCTGGACGTGCGCCGCCTGCTGTCGCTGACATTGAAGCCCACCGAGAGCGAGATCGACGAGGCGCTGGCCGAGACCGGCATTTCGCACCTGAAGGACGCCAATGTTGCAAGGCTCTCCGGCGGCGAGCTGCAACGCGCATTGCTGGCCCGCGCGCTGCTGCGCAAGCCCGAACTGCTGGTTCTTGACGAGCCGGTGCAGGCCGTCGACTTCCTCGGCGAGGCGCGCATGTACGAGTTGATTTCCGATGTCCGCAAGCGCCATGGCTGCGGCATCCTCATGGTCAGCCATGACCTGCACATGGTGATGGCGGAGAGCGACCACGTCGTCTGCCTGAATGGCCATGTGTGCTGCGAGGGCGGCCCCACCAAGGTGCAGCAGGACCCGGAGTTCGCCAAGCTCTTCGGACCTTCTGCGGCGCGCATGATCGCCGCCTACACCCACCACCATGATCACGACCATGAAAGCCATGATTGCGGCCATGACCATCACAACCACGATCACCGGCACTGACGCCTGTGCTTGATATCCTCACCCAGCCCTTCTTCCAGCGCGCCCTTCTCGCGGGCCTCGCAATTGCGTCGGTGGCGGGCCCCGTCGGCTGCTTCATCGTGTGGCGCCGCATGGCCTATTTCGGCGAGACGCTGGCGCACTCAGGGCTCTTCGGCGTCGGCCTCGGCCTGCTGCTTGGCTTCAGTCTCACGCTCGGTGCGGTGGCTTCCGGCGTGGCCGTGGCCCTGCTGCTGATGCTGATGAAGAGCCAGCGCATACTGGCCACCGACACGTTGCTTGGCATCCTGTCGCACACCTCGCTGGCGCTCGGCATCGTTACCGTGGGCTTTGTCACCGGCTCCGCCGGCGACCATATGGACCTCCTCTTCGGAGACATCCTCACGGTCAGCTGGAAGGATGTCTCCGTCGTCTGGGTGGGTGGTGCGGCCGTGCTGCTGATCCTCGGCTTCCTGTGGCGCGACCTGATCGCCATGTCGGTGCATGAGGAGCTGGCCCAGGCGGAGGGCATCAAGGTCAGGCGCGTCGAACTGGGCTTCGTGCTGCTGATCGCGCTGATGACGGCGATCTCGATGAAGATCGTCGGCCTGCTGCTGATCACCGCACTTCTGGTGATTCCCGCCGCCGCCGCCCGCCGCCTGACCAACAGCCCGGAGGCCATGGCGCTGGTCTCGGCCGCCATCGCCTGCGTGGCGGTGGTGATGGGGCTCGCACTCTCCGCATTCGCCAATGCGATCACCGGGCCGGCCATCGTCCTTTCGGCGGGCCTGCTCTTCGTCTTGACCTTGCTTCGTCCACAGGCCAGTTAACACCCATGAGCTATTCCGCGATCAAGAACCGCCGCAAATCCATCCCCGTCAAGGTGGGCCACATCACGGTGGGCGGCGCTGCCCCCATCGTCGTCCAGTCCATGACCAACACCGACACGGCCGATGCCGAGGGCACCGCCCAGCAGACTGCGGCACTCGCCCGCGCCGGCTCGGAGTTGGTGCGCATCACGGTCGACCGTGAGGAGTCCGCCAAGGCCGTCCCCCACATCCGCGATATGTTGGACCGCATGGGCGTCAACGTGCCGCTCGTCGGCGACTTCCACTATAATGGCCACACCCTGCTGAACGACCACCCGGCCTGTGCCGAGGCGCTGGCCAAATACCGCATCAACCCCGGCAATGTCGGCTTCAGGGAGAAGAAGGACCGCAACTTCTCGATGATGGTCGAGACGGCGATGAAGTTTGACCGCCCGGTGCGCATCGGCGTCAACTGGGGCTCGCTCGACAATGCGCTGCTGACCGAACTCATGGACCAGAACGCCAAGTCCGCCGAGCCGATGGACGTGCGCGAGGTGATGCACGAGGCGGTTGTGCAGTCCGGCCTCATGTCCGCGGCGCGCGCGGTGGAACTGGGTCTCGCGAAGGACAAGATCCTGATCTCAGCCAAGTGCTCCGAGGTGCAGGACCTGATCGCTGTCTATCGCTCCCTCGCATCACGCTGCGACTTCGCACTGCATCTGGGCCTCACCGAGGCCGGCATGGGCTCCAAGGGCATCGTCGCCTCGACGGCCGCACTCGGCGTGCTGTTGCAGGAAGGCATTGGCGATACGATCCGCATCTCGCTCACGCCGGAGCCCGGCGGTGACCGTAGCCGAGAGGTGATCGTGGCACAGGAAATCCTGCAGACAATGGGCATCCGCAGCTTCGCACCGATGGTCATTGCCTGCCCCGGCTGCGGCCGCACCACCTCCACTACCTTCCAGGAACTGGCGCAGGACATTCAGTCCTACGTCCGCAACCGCATGCCCGACTGGCAGCGCGACTATCCGGGCTTCGAGACGCTGTCGCTTGCCGTCATGGGATGCATCGTCAACGGCCCCGGCGAGTCAAAGCACGCCGACATCGGCATCTCGCTCCCCGGCACGGGCGAATTGCCTGCAGCTCCGATCTTCATCGACGGCAAGAAGGCCATGACGCTGCGCGGCGAAGACATCTCGCAGCAGTTCCAGGCGATCGTTGAAGACTATGTGAAGGGCCGCTGGGGTCACTAGACGTCTTCTCCCGCGGAAGCGGGAGAAGACGCCGTGCTACTTCCGTCTCTCCACGATGAACCGCGCCGCTTCGTTCAGCACGCGGGCCTTGTTGCCGTAGCCAGCCAAACTCTCCACCGCCTCGTCCACCAGCTCTGCCGCCCGCCTCTTGGCCTCGTCCATTCCCAGCAGGTCCACGAAGGTGGCCTTGCCCATGGCCTTGTCCTTCTGCGTCGCCTTGCCCAGAGCCTCGGGCGTCGACTCGACGTCGAGAATGTCATCAGCGATCTGGAAGGCGAGGCCGATTTTCTGGGCATAGCGGATGAGTGGGGCGGGGTCGGCCTGTCCCAGGATCGCGCCCGCTTCGCAGGCATAGCGGAACAGCGCGCCCGTCTTCAGTGACTGGATAAGCCCGATGTGCGCGAGCTCCGCGGCATTCTGCGTCTCGGCCTCGATGTCCAGCATCTGGCCGCCCACCATGCCGGCAACGCCTGCGGCCTTGGCGAGTTTCGACACGAGAGCCATGCGGATGGCTGCATCGGGGTGGGTGGCCTCATCGGCCAGGATCTCGAAGGCATAGGTCAGCAGGGCGTCCCCGGCGAGGATGGCGGTCGCCTCGTCGAAGGCCTTGTGGGCGGTGGGCTTGCCGCGGCGCAGGTCGTCGTCGTCCATGGCGGGCAGGTCGTCATGCACCAGCGAATAGCAGTGTACGCATTCCAGTGCCGCACCCGTCCGGAGTGCCCGATCGCGCGGCACGCCGAACAGAGCTGCCGATTCGACCACCAGGAAGGGCCTCAGCCGCTTGCCCTGGCCAAGCGCTGAATAGCGCATGGCCTCGGTCACCCGCGGGGCAGGGAAGGCGTCGATGGGCAGCAACCGGTCGAGCAGGGCATCGGTTTCGGTGGCGCAGCGGGCGAGGGCATCCTGGAAGGACAAGGCGAAATTCCTGTGCTAAGGCCGCTTCTGATTAGGGTCATGGCCGAAGAAACTCAACCAGCAGCCGTTCAGACAGCGGAACCGCTCCACACCGTGGAAGCGGAGGGCGCCCCGTCGGACGATGCCGAGCCTGAGCCACCTCCACCCATGCGCCGGTCCCTGAAAAGTCGTCTCCCGAAGAACCGCTGGCTGCGCTGGGGCGTCTATGTGCTGGGCTTCCTGGTTGCCTGGCCCATCGTCATGACGCTGGTCTATGCCGTGGTGCCGCCGCCCTTTTCCAACATCATGCTTCTGCGGGCCTTGTCGGGCAACGGCATCGACAAGCAATGGGTGAGCCTGGATGACATGTCTCCCGCGCTTCCCCGCGCCGTCATCTCCTCCGAGGATGCCCGCTTCTGCGAGCACAGCGGCGTCGACTGGATCGAGTTCCAGGGGGTGATCGAGGACGCCATGGACAAGGACGAGGCGCCGGTCCGCGGCGCCTCGACGATTCCCATGCAGACGGCCAAGAATCTGTTCCTGTGGGACGGTCGCTTTGCCATCCGCAAGCTGATCGAGATGCCGCTCGCCCTGTGGATGGACCTGATCTGGTCCAAACGCCGGATGATCGAAATCTACCTCAACATCGTCGAGTGGGCACCGGGGGTTTACGGAGCCGAGGCTGCAGCCCAGCATCATTTCCGTAAGCCTGCGAAAAAGCTCACGAAAAAGGAAGCAGCCCTGTTGGCGGCGGTGCTGCCGAACCCGATCAAGCGCAATGCCGGCAAGCCGTCCAAGGGGGTGCGCGGCGTCGCCAACCGGATTCTCATCCGCATGGCTGGCATGGGCCCCTATCTGACTTGCCTTGAGCGCTAGTCTGGGTTATTAGGCCCCCAACTGAAGGGCGTGGGCCGTTCCCGGCGCCTTTTCCTATGGAGTTTCAAATGGCCGTTCCACGCAAGAAGATGTCCAAGAGCCGTATCGGCATGCGCCGTTCGGGCCACCATGAGCAGACCGTGACCTGGGTCGAGGACAAGAAGTCGGGCGAGCTTCGCCGCCCCCACCACATCGACCTGAAGACCGGCCTCTACAAGGGCCGTCAGGTTCTCACGGTGAAGGCCGAAGGCTAAGCCCTTCCGTCACCGCTGACGCTTTGAAGCCAGCCTCGGGGCTGGCTTTTTGCGTTTCGGGGGTCGTTGAAGCGTCCGCAATTCCAGAGTTCACCTCCCCCGGGCTCGACCCGGGGGTCCTTTTTGCCGAGGCCAAAGGGGATGCGCGGATCAAGTCCGCGCAAGGTGAGGTGATGGGCAGGGCGCGCGCCCCAGCGACTTCGTCTCCCCAGCGAAAGCTGGTGCCCAGCTTTGGATTTTAGAGAAGTTGTAACGATTGTTTTTGGCAGGAATTTCTCAGGCTACCCTACTAGCCTAAACACAAGAAATGGCCTCCAAGGACTTTCTGGTCGCTTTTATAGGGTGTCCTTGCAGACCCGAAGCTGGGCCCCAGCTTTCGCTGGGGTGACGGCAGCGGGAGGCGAGAAAACAAAACGCCCGGCTTGCACCGGGCGTCTCGTCGTTCAGATCGTGAGCCAGGCTCAGGCCAGCAGCTTTTCCGCCGGCACGTAGGCGTAACCGAGGTCGTCGGCCACCGCCTTGTAGGTCACCTTGCCATCGGCCACGTTGAGGCCGTTGCGCAGGTGGGCGTCGTCCAGCAGCGCCTTCTTCCAGCCCTTGTTGGCAATGGCCAGGGCGAAGGGAAGCGTCACGTTGTTGAGCGCATAGGTCGAGGTGCGGGCAACGCCGCCCGGCATGTTGGCCACGCAATAGTGGATCACGCCATCGACCACATAGGTCGGCTCGGCATGGGTGGTGGCCTTGGAGGTTTCGGCACAGCCGCCCTGATCGATGGCGACGTCGACGAGCACCGAGCCCGGCTTCCACTCCTTCAGCATCGCCTTGGTGACGAGCTTCGGGGCCGCAGCGCCGGGGATCAGCACGCCGCCGATCACGAGGTCGGCCGCGGCGCATTCGTCTTCCACCGCACCCTGCGTGGAATAGATCGTCTTGATCGCCGTGCCGAAGCGGGCGACCAGTTCTTCCATGCGGTCGGTGTTCTTCTCGAGAATGGTCACGTCAGCGCCCATGCCCAGCGCCACCACGGCGGCATTGGTGCCGACCACGCCGCCACCGAGGATCACCACCTTGCCCGGCGCCACGCCGGGAACGCCGCCCAGCAGCACGCCAAGGCCGCCCTGCGCCTTCTCTAGGCAATGCGCGCCGGACTGGACCGACATGCGGCCCGCGACCTGGCTCATCGGGGCCAGCAGCGGCAGGCCGCCGCGCGCCGAGGTGACGGTTTCGTAGGCGATGCAAACGGCACCTGAGGCGACCAGGTCCTTGGTCTGCTCCGGATCGGGCGCTAGGTGCAGGTAGGTGTAAAGGATCTGCCCGGGGCGCAGCATCTTGCGCTCGGCGGCCTGCGGTTCCTTCACCTTCACGATCATGTCGGCCTTGCCGAAGATCTCTGCCGCGGTGGCGATGATCTTGGCGCCGGCAGCGGTGTAGTCGGCGTCGGTTGCACCGATGCCGGAACCGGCATTGGCCTGCACCCACACCTCATGGCCGTGGCGCACGGCTTCCTTCACCGAGGTGGGCGTCATGCCCACGCGATATTCGTGATTCTTGATTTCCTTCGGAACGCCGATGAGCATTGAAAATTCCTCCCTCAATGGTGGGCGCAACCTACCAAATCCGGCTTGAAATGATTTTCCGAAGAGGCGTCTGGAGCAGCGCAGCATTGAAATTCAGTTCGAAGATGTGATAGAAATTTCGAATGAAATCCCAGGAACTCGACAAGACCGACAAGATCATCCTGTCGGAGCTGCAGAAGAACGCCCAGCGCCCGATCGCCGATCTGGCGCAGAAGGCCGGCCTTTCGGCCTCCTCCTGCCACAGGCGGGTCAAGCTCCTCGAGGAGGCGGGCGTCATCCAGGGTTACACCGCCAACCTTGACCGCGCGGCGCTGGGGCTTGCCAACGAGTTCTTCGTCGAGGTCTCGCTCTCTGCCCAGACGGAGGAGGCCTTCGAGAAGTTCGAGAAGGCGGTGCAGCGCGTGCCGGAAATTCTCGAGTGCCATCTGATGAGCGGCCAGTTCGACTATCTGCTGCGCGTTGCCGCAACCGATGCGACCGACTATGAGCGCATTCACCGCTCGCGAATCTCGCGCCTTCCCGGCGTGCAACGCATCCAGTCCTCGTTGGCGCTCCGCACGGTGAAGGGCTGGGCGGGCTATCCGATCTGAGGTCCTCGATGTTGAAGAAACTTCCCGTCCACATGCTCTGGGTTTCAGGCGAACTCTCGCGCCTCGCCCGCCTGAGCCTCGCCAGCTTCATCGCCCAAGGCTACCGCGTGACCCTCTGGAGCTACGATCCCGATCACCTGCGCGCCGAATTCAAAAACGTGCAGGATGCGTCCTCGCTGCTGCCCATGCCGCAGGGCGACGCGTCCAACATGGCCTATCTCACCAGCCTGTTCCGCTACCGCGTGCTGTCCGAGCAGGGCGGCATCTGGGCCGATCTCGACATCGTGGCCCTCGACCCCGATCCGAAGATCGAGGCGCGCCCACTGATCGCCTCGGAGAAGCGCCGCCCCTTCCGCCATGCCGAGCCGACCGCAACGGGCGAGAGCCTCACCCAGGTCACCAACAGCTTCATGGCCAATCCTTCACCTCGTGCGGGCGATCTCTGGCACCGCGCGGTGGATCGCGTTGCCACGCTCAATCCGGAGGATCGCAACTGGGAAAACGTTGGCCCCCATATGATGTCCAGCCTCATGCTGCGCGAGCCTGCCGAGGAGATCGACATCCTGCCGCCTGAGGTTGTTGACCCCGTGGCGTGGTGGAACGTGCCCGGCTATTTCCTCGAGGAGCGTGACCCGCCGCCGTCGCCCTTCATGCACATGTATGCAACGATCTGGACGAGGCGCGGCGTGGATGCTGAAATGCCCTTCCCGCCGCGGTCGCTGGCGGGGCGGCTGTCGACTCGGTTTGGCCTCTAGGTGAGGGATCGATCCAGCGCGCGGTCGCGCAGGATCATCAGGATGCCCGCCACCACCACGATTGCGACGCCGACCCACGTGAAGAAATCCGGGAAATCGCCGAACAGCACGATCCCGTAGAACACGGCCCAGATCATCGCCGAATACTCGAAGGGAGCCACGAAGTTCGTTTCCGCCAAACGGTAGGCATTGATGAACAGGATCATCGCGGTCCCTGCAAAGATGCCGTGTCCAAACAGCAGCATGGCATCGAAAGCCGACGGCCACACTGGAGGACGCGACAGGAACACGAGGCTCGGATGCGTGAAGGTTCCGAAGTCGAAGGTGTTGAACACAATGCCGAGGCTGAGTGCCAAGCCAGCGTAAATGAAGTTCTGCCACGTCGCGATGACGATGGGCGTTACTCTCTGGGACAGCGGGCGGCCCAGCATCTGGCCCACGGCGTAGCCCAGCGCTGAGCCCAGCGCCAGCAGCGAAGCCGGCTCGAACACGCCAGCACCCGGCCGCACCATGATGAGAACACCGATGAAGCCCGCAATGATCGCCAGCCAGCGGTGCAACCGCACCCGCTCATGCAGCATCGGCCCTGCGAGCCCCGCCACGAAGAACGGCATGGTGAAATAGATCGCGACCGCATTGGCAATGGGAATGGCCGCGATCGCCAGCACGAAGCACAGATAGGCTGCGGCGAGGATCAGTCCTCGCAGGCACACCCGCCGCCACAGCGGCGTGGCAATCGACCAGCCGCGCCCCTCGCGCCACAGCACGAAGGCGATCACCGGCAGCGAGCCTATGCAACGAAAGAGCAGCGTCTCATAGGCCGGATAGCCTGACGACATGTACTTGACGACCGCGTCCTGAGCGGACGCGAGGCCTACGCCTGCAAGCACGCAGAACATCGCCATCGCCCGGTTGTCGGTTGCAAGTTTCATGGGCTCAGCGCCGCACGAGGTCTGACAGGATGCGGATGCCGGGCTCGATCTTCTGCTCGGCGATCGAGGAAAAGGCGAGGCGATAGAAATTGCGCGGCGCATCCGGCGCACCGAATGTGATGTGGCCGGGCTCAATCAGCACGCCCTTGGCCGCCGCGGCCTTTCCGAGCTCATCACTGTCGAGCCCGTCCGGGCCCTTCACCCAGAAGCTCGTGCCGCCGAAGCTCGGCACGCGGCTCGCATCCGGCAGATGCTGCTTCAGGGCCTCACCCATGATTTCCCAGCGCGTGCGATAGGCGCGGTGCAACCGGCGGATCAGCGTGTCGTGGTGGCCGAGCGACAGGAACAGCGCCGCCGTGCGCTGGTTGTTGTTGGGTGCATGCCGCACCATCAGGCGCCTGAGCGCGCGGGCTTCCGCCACGATGTTCTTCGGCGCCACCAGGAAGCCGAGGCGCAGGCCCGGGAACAGCGTCTTCGACAGCGAGCCCACGTAGATCACACGCCCGTCATCATCGAGCGACTTGAGCGCCGGGCAGGGCTCGTTCACGTAATTCGTCTCGAATTCGTAGTCGTCCTCGATGATGACCACGTCATGCTTCGCGGCGCGCTTGAGCAGTTCCATGCGGCGCTCCAGCGGCATCGTCACCGTCGTCGGGAACTGGTGGCTGGGCGTGGTGAAGACGAGGTCGCAGGCATCGAAGGCGTCGGATGGCACGAGGCCCTTCTCGTCCACGTGCAGAAGCGAAACATGCGGCGTGCTGAGGTTGAAGATGTTGCGCACGTCCGGGTAGCCGGGGTCTTCCATGCCCACCCGCGTGTCGCGTCCCGCCAGCAGCGTGGTGAGAAGGTAGAGCGCGTTCTGGGCGCCCAGCGTCACCAGGATCTCGTCGTCATTCGCCATGATGCCGCGGCGCGGCAGGATGCGGCGGCGAATCTGCTCCACCAGCAGCGGGTCGTCATGGGCCCAGGTGTCGTTGGTCCACGAGCCCAGCCACTTCTTGCCCAGCGCCTGCCGGGCACAGTCACGCCATTCGGCAAGCGGGAACAGCGTGTGGTCCACCTGGCCATAGATGAAGGGGTAGGGGTAGGACTGCCAGTCCAGCGGCTTCGAGACATTGGCCTGGTCGGTCGGCTGCATGGTGAGGCGCCGCGACCAGTCGATGCCGGTGCCCGGTGCCGCATGCTTCAGCGGCTGCTTCGGCGTCACGGCCCCCTCGATTGCCTTCTCGGCCACGTAGTAGCCGGATCTCTCGCGGGCCATGAGGTAGCCGTCGTCGAGAAGCCCCTGATAGGCGAGCACCACCGTATTGCGGGAAACCCCGAGGCTCTTGGCCATCTTGCGGGTGGACGGAATCGGCTCTTCACGGGCAAGCTGCCCGTCGAGGATGGCGGAGACCAGCGCCTCGCGGATCTGGGTCTGGAGGCTGGCGTGTTCGTTCCGCCGGATATGGACGAGCCAGTCGCGCATTTGGTCCCTGTGAACGCTCTGTCTGGACCTATCATAGGTCCAAGAGAGCCGGTAGAGTAGAAAAGATTGGACCCCCTAGGCCGGAAGCGCATGACCGAACCCGTCGTAAACACCTCTCCGAAGAACTGGGACGAGGTGAAGACCACCACCTGCTACATGTGCGCCTGCCGCTGCGGCATCCGGGTACAGATGAAGGATGGCCGCGTCACCTATATCGACGGCAACCCGGATCACCCGGTCAACAAGGGCGTCATCTGCGGCAAGGGTGCTGCCGGCATCATGCAGCATTATTCGCCGGGCCGCCTGTCGAAGCCGCTGTTGCGGGTCGGCGAGCGCGGCTCGGGCGAGTTCAAGGAGATCGAGTGGGACGAGGCGCTGGGCCTCGCCGCCGGATGGCTCTCCGAGGTTCGCGCCAAAGACCCGAAGAAGCTGGCCTTCTTCACCGGCCGCGACCAGAGCCAGGGCCTCACCGGCTGGTGGGCCACCCAGTTCGGCACCCCCAACTATGCAGCCCATGGCGGCTTCTGCTCCGTCAACATGGCGGCGGCGGGCCTCTACACCTTCGGCGGCTCCTTCTGGGAGTTCGGCGAACCGGACTGGAAACACACCAAGTATTTCATGCTGTTCGGCGTGGCCGAGGATCATGGCTCCAATCCCATCAAGAAGGCGCTGGGCCAGCTCAAGGCCAGGGGCGCCAAGATCGTCTCGATCAATCCGATCCGCACCGGCTATTCGGCCATCGCAGACGAATGGATCGGTATCCGCCCCGGCACGGACGGCCTGTTCGTCGGCGCGCTGATCCATGAGCTTCTCACCGCCCAGAAGATCGATGGCGAATACCTGCTCCGCTACACCAACTCGCCGTGGCTCATCATCGAGAACGAGGGTGGCGCCGATGACGGCCTCTTCGTCCGCAACGCGCAGAATTCGGCCCTCGTCTGGGACAGCCACTCGAATTCGCCCATGCCCGCCCTGTCGCCCGATGCCGCGCCGAAGCTCATGGGCCGCTTCAAGATGCCGGACGGCCGCCGCGTCGTCACCGCCTTCACGCTGATTGCCGAACGCTTCATCGATGCCGAATGGTCGGCCGAGAATGTCTCCGAGCGTTGCGGTGTTCCCGTGGAGACCATCCGGCGCATCGCCGCCGAACTGGCCCGCACCGCCTTCGAGGAGGAGATCGCGCTCGACGTTCCGTGGACGGACCATCTCGGCCGCTACCATGAAAAGATGGTGGGGCGCCCCGTCTCCATGCACGCCATGCGCGGCATCTCGGCGCATGCCAACGGCTTCCAGACCTGCCGCACCATCCACCTCCTGCAGATCCTGCTCGGCACCATCGATGTGCCGGGCGGCTTCCGCTACAAGCCGCCATTCCCCAAGCCGCCGCCGCCCGGCGTGAAGCCGGCCGGCAAGCCCGGCCAGGTGAAGCCCAACACGCCGCTCCCCGGCCCGCCGCTGGGCTTCGTCACCTCGCCCGAAGACCTGCTGGTCGACGCGGAGGGAACCCCGCAGCGCCTCGACAAGGCTTACAGCTGGGATGCGCCACTCGCTGCCCATGGCATGATGCACATGGTCATCACCAATGCCGCGAAGAAGGACCCCTACGGCATCGACGTCCTGTTCATGTACATGGCCAACATGAGCTGGAACTCGGCGATGAACGTGCCGGATACCATCAAGTATCTCACGCAGAAGGAGCCGGACGGCAGCTACACCATCCCGAAGATCATCTATTCGGATGCCTATGCCTCCGAGATGGTGCATTACGCCGACCTCATCCTGCCCGACACCACCTATCTCGAGCGCTGGGATTGCATCTCGCTTCTCGATCGCCCGATTTCGGAGGCTGACGGCCCGGCGGATTCGATCCGCCAGCCGGTGGTCGAGCCCGAGCGTGACGTGCGCCCCTTCCAGACCGTGCTGCTCGACCTTGGCACGCGCATCGGCCTTCCGGGCATGACGCGCACCGATGGCTCGGCCCGCTATCCCGGCGGCTACCCGGACTACATCGTCAACCATGAGCGCGCACCCGGCATCGGCCCGCTGGCCGGGTTCCGCGGGCCCAACGGCCGCGCGCAGGGGCGCGGCACGCCCAATCCGGAGCAACTGCAGCGCTACATCGACAATGGCTGCCACTGGTTCTACGAGCTTCCCGATCACATGAAGTACTATCGCCATGTGAACTGGGCCTATCTCGACTGGGCCACCTTCTTCGGCTTCATCGGCAAGCCCGAGCCCGTCATCCACCAGCTCTATTGCGAGCCGCTGCAGAAGTTCCGCCTGTCGGCGCGCGGCCACGGCAAGGTCGTGGCACCTGAGCAACATCGCAAGCGCATCGCGGATTACTTCGACCCCATCCCCTTCTGGTATCCGCCCTTCGAGGGCGAGATGGTGTCGGAAACGGAATTCCCCATGCATGCCGTCACCCAGCGGCCGATGGCCATGTATCACTCCTGGGGTTCGCAGAATGCCTGGCTCCGCCAGATCATGTCGCGCAACTGGCTCTACATGGCGCGCGAGATGGCGGTGAAGCTCAAGGTGGCGGATGGCGACTGGGTGACGGTCACCTCGCACCACGGCAAGATCAAGGCCCAGGCCAGGCTGATGGATGGCGTAAACCCCGAAACCGTGTGGACGTGGAACGCCATCGGCAAGCGCTCCGGCGCATGGGGCCTGAAGCCCGGATCGGATGAATCGAAGCAGGGCTTCCTGCTCAATCACCTGATCTCGGAACTACTGCCTGAGCGTGAAGGCGGTTATCGCTATTCGAACAGCGATCCCGTCACAGGCCAAGCTGCATGGTACGACCTCCGCGTTCGCGTCGAGAAGGCCTCCGACCAGTCGGATGTCAGTGCGCCGCAATTTGCCACGCTGAAGCCGCTCGAGAGGGTAGAATGACATCGCTTCCGCCTCCCTCCGCCAAGAAGCTTGGCCTCGTCATCGACCTCGATACCTGCGTCGGCTGCCAGGCCTGCACCACCTCCTGCAAGGAGTGGAACACGCAAGGGTATTCAGGCCCCCTGACCGACACGAACCCCTACGGTTCCGATCCTTCGGGCGTGTGGCTCAACCGCGTGCATGGCTACGAGGTGATGGAGGAGGGCCAGGCGCAGTCGCGCATCGTCAACTTCCCGCGCTCGTGCCTGCACTGCGAGGAACCGGCCTGCGTCACCGTCTGCCCAACGGGTGCGAGTTACAAGCGCGCCGAGGACGGCATCGTGCTGGTGAACCCCGAAACCTGCATCGGCTGCAAGCTGTGTTCATGGGCTTGCCCCTATGGCGCGCGCGAATATGACCAGAGCCAGGGCGTCATGAAGAAATGCACGCTCTGCGTCGATCGCATCTACAACGAGAATTTCGAGCCGGAGGACCGCCAGCCGGCCTGCGTCAAGGCCTGCCCCACCGGGGCCCGCCACTTCGGCGATCTCGGCGATGAGACCTCGAAGGTCTCGCAGCTCGTCGCCGAGCGCGGCGGGTATGATCTGCTGCCGGAGATGGGCTACAAGCCCGTCAACAAATACCTTCCGCCCCGCGCCCGCCGCGATGCCACCAACACCCGCGCCGAAGCGCTGCCCCGGCCGGACGGCTCCGCCTTCGACCGCCTGTTCCAGTGGGCGGACAAGGTGCTCTCGCCGAGGAAGGCATCCGCCCGCGCCAATGAACCCGACCATTCCGGAAAGCTCGAAGGCTAGACCATGCATCCCGCCTATTCCGTCATCCTGTTCACGACGGCATCCGGTGCCGGCTACGGCCTTCTGGCGCTGCTGAGCCTCGTCGGCATCAGCCATGGCGAGGCTTCGTCGCTGGCATTCGGACTCACGGCGATGGTGGTGGCACTGGGCCTCATCACCATCGGCTTGTTGTCATCGACCTTCCATCTCGGCCATCCGGAGCGCGCCTGGCGGGCCTTCTCGCAGTGGCGCTCTTCCTGGCTGTCGCGCGAGGGCGTGGCGGCGGTCATCACCTATCTTCCCGCCGTGGTGTTCGGCGCCGTGTGGTCGGGCCTCATTGCCGCTCCGGCCCTCATCGCGCCGCTCGCCGTCGTCACCGCGGTCATGGCCATGATCACCGTGCTGTGCACCGCCAAGATCTATTCGACCCTCAAGACCATCCGCTCCTGGCACAATCCGTGGACGGTCTGGGTCTACATCAGCTTCGCGCTCGCCACGGGTGCGGTGATCCTCGCCGCCATCACCGCGGTGTTCGGCAACTTTCCCGCCTTCCTCGTCTATTTCTCCTCTGTGCTTATGGCGCTCGCCGGCATCATTGTGCTTCTCTACTGGCGCAGCATCGATGCCGCCCCGCGTGACCTGACCATGGGCGATGCCACAGGCCTTGGCCGCCTCGGCACCGTCAGCCAGTGGGAACAGCCGCATTCGGCCCCCAACTACATCCAGAAGGAAATGGGCTATGTGGTGGCGCGCAAGCACGCCGCACAGCTCAGGCGGCTGGTGATCGTGGCCCTCGTCCTCGCCATTCTTCTCATGCTGTCGGCGCTCGCCGTGCCCGTCGCGGCACTGCTCGCCATGGCGCTGGCGCTGTTTGCCGCCGTGGTGCAGCGCTGGCTGTTCTTCGCCGAGGCCCAGCACGTGTCCTCGCTGTTCTATGGCGCGCAGGCCGCCTGATGCTGTGCGAAGGCGTCATCTGGCTCGATGACTGGTTCGCGGTGGAGGAGGTGGCCCCCGGCGTCATCGCCATTGGCGAGCCGCGCTTCCACCAGATCAACTGGAACTACCTGATCCTCGGCACGCGCCGCGCGCTGATGCTGGACACCGGCCCCGGCGTGCGTGACATTTCGAAGGCCGTACGCAGTCTCACCACGCTGCCCGTCACGGCATTGCCCTCGCACATGCATTATGACCATACGGGCGGGCTCAGCGGTTTCGGCAACATCGCGCTCCCCGATCTTACCGTGCTCCGCGCCTGCATGCAGGATGGCTGGCTGATGCCCACCGACGATCTCTACGTCGGCTATTGGGAGGGCATGACATGGACCCCGGTGAAGCCCGCCAGCTGGCTTCCCATTGGCTCCGAGATCGACCTTGGCGGCCGCCGCCTTCGGCTTCTCCATACGCCTGGCCACTCGCCCGATTCGATCTCGCTGCATGACCGGGACAACGGGATCCTGTTCGCGGCGGACTTCGTCTACCCCGGCAAGCTCTATGCCCAGATCGCCAATTCGGACCTCAAGTCCTATCTCGACGCGGCCGAGGCCCTGCTGCCTCAGCTCGCCGAGGCAACCACCATCCTCTCCGCCCATGGCAAGCCGGATGCCCAGCGCCTGCACCGTGCGCCGCGACTTGCCCGCCAGGACGTCGCAGACCTTGCCGTCAGCCTCCGCAGCCTGAAAGCCTCCGGCGAACGCCCCGCCCAGTGGCCGGTGAACGACCGGATGAGCCTTCTTCTCTCGGATGCCGCGTTTCTTTCTTGGCAAGAGCCCGGATAACGATATAAAGAAGTCTTTATATCGTCTGTCCCGGAGGTTCACATGACCAGCCCGTCCTTCACCGAAGCGCTCGCCACGCGTCCCTGGCTGCTGGCCGATGGCGCCACCGGAACGAATTATTTCCAGATGGGCCTCGAATCGGGCGACGCCCCGGAAATGTGGAACTTCGACCACCCCGAGCGGGTGCGCTCGCTGCACCGCCGCTTCATCGAGGCGGGGGCGGATATCGTGCTCACCAACTCATTCGGCGGCAACCGCCACCGGCTGAAGCTGCACAACGCGCAGGACCAGGTCCGGGAGATCAACATTGCCGCGGCGAAGAACGCCCGCGCCGAGGCCGATGCGGCAGGCCGCCCGGTCTATGTCGGCGGCTCCGTCGGTCCCACCGGCGAGATCATGGAGCCGGTCGGTGCCATGTCGCATGACGAGGCCGTCAAGGCCTTCGCCGAGCAGGCGCTGGCCTTGAAGGAAGGCGGCGTCGATGTGATCTGGATCGAGACCATGTCGTCCGAGGAGGAACTCAAGGCCGCCGTCGAGGGCTGCGCCAGGGCGAGCCTGCCGATCGTCACCACCATGAGCTTCGACACCAACGGCCGCACCATGATGGGCATCACGCCCAAGGCCTTCGGCGCCATCACGGCAGCGCTTGCCACCCAGCCCGTTGCCATCGGCGCCAATTGCGGCGTCGGCGCCTCGGAGCTGATCGCCACAGTGCTCGGGATCTCGGAAGCCCGGCCAGACGCGGCCGTGGTCGCCAAGGGCAATTGCGGCATCCCGCAATATGTCGATGGCCACATCCACTACACCGGCACGCCTGAGCTGATGGCAGACTATGCCCGCATCGCGCTCGATGCAGGCGCCAAGATCATCGGCGGCTGCTGCGGCACCAGCCCGGAGCACCTGGCCTCCATGCGCAAGTCGCTCGAGACCTACACGAAGGGCACCCGCCCGTCGCTGGAACTCATCGAGACGAAGCTTGGTCCGGTGTCCGAACTGGCCAAGGGCCACGACGCCGCCGCAGCTGGCGCCGCCCGCCGCGAACGCCGCCGCGGGAATTGATCTAGGTAAAACAACTTGCCTGATGGGAGCGTGCGCGGCATTCTCGCATCATGCAGGCGTTCGAGGCGCGGCATTATCTGCTGACTGCCGAGCTGCTGTGGGATCGCGTTGCAGGCAGGTCTGCCTATCCCTATGCGCTCCCCGCCATCGCAGGCCTGAACAAGATCGATTTCCATCCGAAGGTCACTTTCATCGTCGGTGAAAACGGCTCAGGCAAGTCGACCTTGATTGAAGCACTTGCCGTTGCCTGGGGCTTCAACGCAGAGGGCGGTTCGAAGAATTTCCGTTTCGGCACGTTCGACTCTCACTCGCCTCTCCACAGCGCACTGCGTCTCGTCAAGAGCCCTCGGCGGGCGCAAGACGGGTTCTTTCTGCGTGCGGAAAGCTACTTCAATGTCGCAACCAATATCGACGCCCTTGATCGAGAGCCGGGGCGACGCAAGATAATCGAGTCGTACGGTGGCAGACCTCTTCACAATCAATCTCACGGCGAATCCTTCCTCGCCCTTCTGGAGAACCGGTTGGGAGGTAAGGGACTTTACATCTTCGACGAGCCCGAGGCCGCACTCTCGCCCACGCGGCAGATGGCCATGCTGGTGCGTATGCATGATCTCGTGGCGGCGGAAAGCCAGTTCATCATTGCCACCCATTCGCCCATCCTGATGGCCTATCCCGATGCCTGGATCTACCGGCTGGGTGCACATGGGCTGGAGCGGGTGGCCTACGAGGATACCGAGCATTTCGCCATCACCCGGAACTTCCTGAACCGCCATCGGGACATCGTCAGGCAATTGCTGGACGACGGTGGAACTTGATGCCGGTCAAGGCGCCGCGCCGGTCCCGACCCTATGTTCCGATCCATGTTCACATCAGCGTTCCTGAAAGGCGAGACCTGGGGCTTTCCCGGAGAGGCGGTGGAGCACATCGAGACGCACGCTGCGCATGTGTTCCTTGTCAGTGACCGCGCGTTCAAGGTAAAAAAGGACGTCAAGCTTCCCTATCTCGACTTCTCGAGCCTCGGGAAGCGCCGGGAGTCGCTGCAGGCCGAGCTCGAGATCAACCGCCTCTTCACGCCGGACCTCTACCTCCGTGTGGACGAGGTGCTGGGCGAGCCCGTTCTGGTGATGCGTCGCTTTGCTGGCTCTGCGCTTCTCGCCTGGATCATGTCGCATGGCGAGATTGGTCCGGGGCTCTCGGGGAAGCTTGCTGTTATGGCCGCCCGATCCCATGCCCTTGCCTCGCGACGCGATGTGAAGGGCGCCGACATCATGTCCGGCCTCGGTGCGCAGTTGTCCAGGGCCTTCATCGATTCGCCCGACATCTTCCGCCCCGCCGACACGCTTGAATTTCACGCTCTCTATGAGTCGGCTCTCGGTTCCCGCCGTCACCTGCTGACGGAACGCGGCGAGCGCGGGCTGGTCCGCCGCTGCCACGGCGACATGCACTGCGGCAACATCATCGTGGAGCAGGGCGAACCAAGGCTCTTCGATGCCATCGAGTTCAGCGAGAAGATCGCCACCATCGACGTGCTCTACGACCTCGCATTCCTGCTGATGGACCTGTGGAGCAATGGCGAGAGGGGCGTCGCCAATGCGGTGCTCAACCGTTACCTCGACCTGCGCCGCGCCGAGGAAGATCTCTCGGGCCTCGCCGCGCTGCCGCTCTTTCTCGCCACCCGTGCCGGCGTGCGCGCTCTCGTCACCGCCGATCTCGCGCATGAGCTGGCACTCAAGAACTCGATGAAAGAGCGCGGCCAGGCGCTCGACTGGTTTCGCGCCACCATCGACTATCTGAAGGTACCACCACCCATGCTGCTCTGCATCGGCGGCCTCTCGGGCGCGGGCAAGTCAACGGCCGCCGCGGGCATTGCTCCCCATTTCGGCGCTGCACCGGGCGCTATCCATGTTCGCAGCGACATCGAGCGGAAGATCCTCGCAGGTGTTGCAGAAACCGACCGCCTGCCGCCCGAAAGTTATACCCGCCAGGCATCCTTCGAGGTCTATGCCGCCTGCCTTGCCCGCGCCGAGCGGGCGTTGGCGGCCGGCCACTCCGTCGTGCTGGATGCCGTCTTCGCGGAGGGAGGCGAGCGAAACGCCGCTGTCGAGCTGGCCCGCCGCAGCAAGGCGCAGTTTGCCGGCGTCTGGCTCGAGGCATCGCCCGAAGCCCTAAGCGCCCGAATTGCGGCGCGACGGGACGATGCGTCCGACGCCACCGCGGATGTTGTCCGCAAGCAGCTCGGCTATGTCCTCGGCAACCTCGACTGGCTGCGCGTCAATGCCGGAGGCACCCCTGATGAGACGCTCAAGCGCCTCAGAGGAACGGTTCCGTTTCGGTTCTCCGCCCCATCAAGAAGCAATCGGACACGAGCTGTAGCGGCGCGGCGTCCACATGCGAGCGGCCCGTGCGCAGCAACTCCGCGAAATGCACGTAGATGTCCTCGTATTCTTCGGGCGGCGATGAGGTGGTGAGTTTGCCGCCGACATAGAGTTCCGTGCCGCCCCGGCGCAGCGCCAGCTGCAGCCCGTCAGCGGTTTCGACGTCGATGTTCCAGCTCTGCTCGCCGGTCTGCCGCCAGTCGAGGTCGGCGGTGAGTTCGGCCTGGCCATCCCATGACGGCTTGAAGGTGATCTGCGCGGCAATGGGCGTCGCCTTGTTGCGGGGCGTTTCCAGCATGACCGATTTCACGCAGACCGGTTGCGGCAGTATCTTGGTGACGATGGAGAACGCGTTGATGCCGGGATCGAAGACGCCGAAACCGCCCGGTTCCCATATCCATTCCTGGCCAGGGTGCCAGTGACGCACGTCCTCCTTCCAGCTGACATGCAGGCGAGTGACGCGTTTGCCCGCGAGCAACCGCTGCGCCTCGTTCACCGCCTTGTTGTATTGCGAGTGCCAGGTGGTGAAGAGGATGCGGCCCGCCTTCTCCGCATGTGCGGTGATGGCATCAAGCTCGCCCACTGTCGGCGTCGGGGGCTTTTCCATCAGGACGTGGAGGCCCGCGTCCAGCGCATCGCGCGCGATGGCGAAGCGTGGCTCCGGCGGCATGCAGAGCGTCACGGCATCAAGCTTCAGGCCACTGAGGAACAGTTCGGCGGGCGTCTTGAAATGCGGCACGTCGCGGTAGCCCTCGCGCGAGGAGACGACGGCGGCGAGTTCGAAGTCGCTGTTCTTGGCGACGACCGGCAGGTGCTGGTCCTGGGCAATCTTGCCGAGGCCGATGATGGCGAGTTTGTAGGCCATGGTTCAGGCGCTCCTGATCTGACGGGTGAGTGAGGAGAGCAGGGCGTCCACCTCGTCCTCAGTGTTATAGTGCGCAAGGCCGACGCGCAGCACGCCGCCCTTGTCCATCAGTCCCATGCGGCCCACGGGTTCAATGGCGTAATTGTGCCCGGACCAGACGAAGATGCTGTCCTTGGCGAAGGCCTTGGCAAGAGTTTCCGGATGATGCCCTTCCAGCGTGAAGGAGACGGTGGGCACGCGACGGTGCATGGCATTGGCCGAGGTGATGCCGCGGATCGTCAGGCCCTTGAAGGTTTTCAGCCCTTCGATCAGCTTCAGCGTGATCTTGTGCTCATAGTCGGCAAGATTGTTCCACGCGGAGGCAATGCGCTTTGCCCGCGTCTCGCCTGCGCCGAACTGCTCGAGATATTCGATGGCACCCAGCGTGCCGGCCATGCCTTCGTGAGACAGCGTACCGGTCTCGAACTTGTGCGGCAGCTCCTCGCCGGCAGGGCGGACCTTGTAGCCGAACGTGTCCTTCAGCAGTGCCTCGCGGCCCCACAGGATGCCCTGATGCGGGCCGAACCATTTGTAGGCTGAGGAGACGACGAAATCGGCGCCGAGGTCCTGGACGTCGATGGCATAGTGGGGCGCATATTGGACGGCATCGAGATAGACGATGGCTCCGGCCTTCTTCGCTTCTGCTGCGAAACGTTTGGTGTCGTTCACCGTGCCGGTGCAGTTCGAGGCCATGCCCATGGCGAGAATCCTCGTCTTGTCGCTCAGAACCTTGGTGAGCGCATCATCGGGGAACTCGTAGGTCTCGGTGTCGAAGTCGATCCAGCGCACGATGAGTCCGAGGTCGTCAGCCAGCAGCAGCCATGGGGCGACATTGGCGTCATGGTCCATGCGGGAGAGCACGATCTCGTCACCGCGCTTCAGCTTCTTGCCAAGGCAGCGTGACATGTGGAGCGTCAGGCTGGTCATGTTCTGGCCGAACACGATCTCGTTCATGCTCGCGGCATTGTAGAAATCCGCACAGGCCTGATGGGCGAGGTCCACCAGTTCGCCCGCCTCCACCGTGGTGGTGAAATAGCCGCCCAGGTTGGCATTGCGGTTGGCCAGGCAGTCCACCGTGCGGTCGATCACCCGTTGCGGCACCTGGGTTCCGGCCGGGTTGTCGAAGTAGATTCGGTCGCGGCCGCCGTCCTTGAGCACAAGGGCGGGGAACTGGGCGCGGATGGCGGCGACGTCGAGGGCGGCGGTCATGGTGAAAAATCCGGTTCAAACAAGGGGAAGCAACCATTAACCGGGCTTTCCGCTTGCCTCAACCGTCGCTTTCCGGCATGGGGAGGTCGCCCGCTGGCGAAAGGCGTTTCGCGCCCGGGCCTATTGTGATCTTTCAAAGATTTGTCCTCCGGAGACAGCTGATGAGCGATGATGGTGAACTTGACCTGAACTCCCTCAATGACGAGGAACTGGTACAGCAGGTCCATGACGACCTCTATGACGGCCTCAAGGAAGAGGTCGAGGCGGCGGTTCACATTCTGCTGGGGCGCGGCTGGACCCCCTACAAGGTGCTGACCGAAGCCCTCGTCGAGGGCATGCGCATCGTCGGCGTCGACTTCCGTGACGGCATCCTGTTTGTTCCGGAAGTGCTGCTGGCCGCCAACTCGATGAAGGCCGGCATGACCATCCTTCGCCCGCTGCTCATCGCCACGGGCGCCCCGCGCCAGGGCAAGATGGTGATCGGCACGGTCAAGGGCGACATCCACGACATCGGCAAGAACCTCGTCGGCATGATGATGGAAGGCGCCGGCTTCGAGGTCATCGACCTCGGCATCAACAACCCGGTCGAGAAGTATCTGGCCGCCATGGAAGAGCACAAGCCGGACATCCTCGGCATGTCGGCGCTGCTCACCACCACCATGCCCTACATGAAGGTCGTGATCGACACCATGAAGGAAAAGGGCATGCGCGACGACTACGTGGTTCTCGTCGGCGGCGCACCGCTGAACGAGGACTTCGCCAAGGCCATTGGTGCCGACGCCTATTGCCGCGACGCGGCGGTGGCCGTCGAAACCGCCAAGAGCTACATGGCGAAGAAGCACAACCAGCTCACGGCCAACTGATTTGGGAGGGTCTTCATGACCCTTGTCAATCTCAAGCCATCTGACGAATTCGAGTTCAAGCCAGGCCAGGGGAAGGTTCTTCTCCTGGCCTGCGGTGCTTTGGGCCGCGAGATCGTGGATCTGATCGAGCGCAACCGCTGGACGGCCTTCGACCTGCAGTGCCTGCCTGCCAAGTGGCACAACACGCCCGACAAGATCGTGCCGGCCCTGCGCGAGAAAATCAGGGAAGCCAAGCCCCGCTACCAGTCGATCTTCGTGCTCTATGGCGATTGCGGCACCGGTGGTGACATCGACAAGCTGCTGGCGGAGGAGGGGATCGAGCGCCTCGAAGGCCCGCATTGCTATGCGTTCTTCTCCAGTCAGGAGACCTTCGCCAGCACGGCGGAGGAGGATGTGACAGGCTTCTTCCTCACCGACTATCTGGCGCGGCACTTCGACAAGCTGATCTGGGAGGGGCTGGGGATGGATCGGCACCCGGAGCTGCTGCCGCTCTATTTCGGGAACTATACCAAGATCGTGTTCCTGGCGCAGACGCGCAACGAGGAACTGGCCAAGAAGGCGATGGCGGCGGCCAAGCGCCTGGGTCTTGCCTATGAGTATCGCTACACCGGCTATGGCGAGCTGGAGCGCGACCTGAAGGCGCGCGCCTGAGGCGCCACCCAAGAAAATCCTCTTTGGTGGCGTCACCCTGGCGAAGGCAGGGGCTCCGTCTCGGGCACTTGAAACGTAGAATACAGATGAATCCCCTACCATTCGTCCTTGCGATAGGCACCGCCGCTGATGGCGTAGTAGTCACCAGCACTCTCGCAATAGATGTGGCCTTCGAGATAGGTGTCCGTCGCGCCATCGATGGCACCGGCGCAGATCGATGTTGAGTCGCTTCCGTCACGCTTCCAGAACAGCACCGAACCGCACGCCTTGCAGAAGCCGCGCTGGGCGATGTCGCTGGAGCGGAACCACGTGAGGCCGTCCTGCTTCGTGAATGCCAATTCGCTGTCGGCGCAGGCCGTGGCGGACATGTAGTTGCCGGTCTGCTTGCGGCACTGGATGCAGTGGCAGGCAAGCACCGGGCGGAGGTCGCCGCGGACTTCGAAGCTGACAGCGCCGCAAAGGCAGGATCCGGTTTTCATGTGAAAGCCTTGTGGAGTGCGGTGATATGCTCCGGCCCGAGGCCGCAGCAGCCGCCAAAGGCAGTGACGCCCTTCTTCTTCCAGGCCCTGGAGCGTTCCACCAATTCATCCGGCGGTATGATGTCGACGAAAGTCCAGTCCGGCATCTTGAAATAGCCGCTCTCGGGGTAGGCGCCGACCGGGCCTTTCCAGTATTTCCGCAGGATGTCGATCGCTTCGTCCGTGTCGTTGGGCGAGGTGTGCATGATCGAGATCACGTCAGGATTGAGTGCTGAGAGCACGCGCGCCACGGTGTTGAAGTCCTGGTCCTCGCGGCCGAATCCGGTGAGCTTGCCGTCATGGCGTTCGACGGAGATGCCGATCCAGACGGAACGGCCCGTTGCCTGTGCGGCTTCGGTTGCCCAGACGGAATAATCCGTATCGCGCATCATCTCCATCATGATGAGGTCGACGCCCGCTGCGGCGAGGTTGTCCGCCTTGCTCTTGAACAGGACGCGGGCCTCGTCCTCCGGCCATTCACGCTGCTTCGAGGTACGGTCGCTTCCGGCAACGACGGGGCGCATGGTGGACATGGAGCCCGCAACCGCAACATTATGGCCCTTGGCGGCGTCCCTGGCGATCTTCACCGCAGACTTGTCGATGGCCAGCAGTTCGTCGTCTCGGTCGAGCGCATTGAAGAGAAGTGCCGATGTGGCGAAGGTGTTGGCGATGATGATGTCCGCACCCGCCTTGATGTAGTCGGCGTGTACGTCGCGCACCACATCCGGGTGGGTGAGGTTGGCCTCCGCGCACCAGGTCGAATTGCTCATCGGCACGCCGCGGCGCTGGATGTCGGTGCCGGTGCCGCCATCGAGGATGATGGGTTCGCCCCTGGCGAGCTTCTGCCGGATCAGGTCATACATCGTTTCAAGCCTTCTGGCGGGCCGTGAGGAAGGCCCACATGTGGAACTCCGCCTGTGCCGGGGCATAGGCAAAGCCTTGTCCCACGGGGCAGGCATGGCGCGCAAGGCATCCGCCGCGCATGCAGTCATTGCCGGCTGGTTTTGCCAGATGTGCTGCGCAGGCCGGAACGTCATAGGAGACGCCGTCGAAAGCCCCGACCGGACATGCGGTGAGGCATGGCTTTGTTGCGCAGGATTCGCAGGGGTGGGGCCCGGGGGGCTGAACAGGAATGTCGAACTCGACGGGGAAGAGCAGGGCGGCGCGATAGGCGTGCCACAGGCCGTAAGTCGGGTGGATGTTGAGGCCCAGGGGAGAGACGTGGCCCGCACCTCCGCGCCTGGCCCAGGTGAGGAAGGGCCATGGCGGGTTCATGTCGAAGGGGTAGACGGCTTGCGCCTCGAGGTCTCGCGCGAGGAGGGTGACCACGTCGCGGGTCCAGGCGTCCATGGTATCGGTGGACGGGTC
Source organism: Rhizobium sp. Q54 (assembly GCA_945889445.1). Lineage (GTDB taxonomy): Bacteria > Pseudomonadota > Alphaproteobacteria > Rhizobiales > Aestuariivirgaceae > Aestuariivirga. The sequence continues at coordinate 20,294 of CAMDBX010000002.1, read as the reverse complement.
GCGCTCGGCGGCGAAGCGGCGGAACATGGCAGGCCCGGCATTGCCGATCAGGATGACGAAACGGGCGCCTTGCGGCGCCCGGTCATCAGGCTTCGGTGCGAACCAGCCGAGCGGGGAGAAGCCCACCCGGCGGATCGCTGTCAGGATCGGGTGTTCCACCTTACGCCCAGCGCGGGTCGCCCGGTTCCATCACGCTGCGCGGCAGCTTGATGTCGTGTTTGGCGCGGATCTGCTCGTCGATGTGGCGCGGGATATAGTCCGGGTAATAGGTGGACAGGATCTCGCGCTTCCGTGCCGCCGCGCGCTCGACGATGTCGGGCTTGCCGGCCTCGTTCCATTCCTTGGGGCTCATGCGGTTGGAGACGGAGGGGTAGACATAGTCCTTCTGCATCAGCGCCAGCGTCTGCTCGTTGCCGAGGTAGTGGCCGGGGCCTTCGATGCAGACATTGGCGATGACTTCGAGGGAGAGCGTATCCTCATTGACCTCGATGCCGCGGACGTTGCGGTTGATGGAGCCCAGCATGTCGTTGTCGATCAGCAGGCTCTCGAGGCAGAAGCCCAGCAGCGATGCGTGCATGCCGGCGGACTCGTAGAGCATGTTGATGCCGGTCATCGCCGAGATGCCGGCGGTGACGCCCTTCTCGTAGCCCGCCTGCATGTCGGGGAGCTTCGAGTCGCACATGCCGGCGGCGGAGCCGACGGTGAGATTGTAGTAATGGCCCATCTGGGCGCAGCCCGATGTGATGAGCGCCTGCTCGCCCGAACCACCCGACATGGCCCCCGTGCGAAGGTCTGACACGAACGGCCACGGGCCCCAGATGGCGATGGCGCCGGGGACGATGCAATTGATGTAGACGAGGCCGGCGAGGCACTCCGATACGGCCTGCACGATGGTGCCGGCAAGGGCTGCGGGCGATGTCGCTCCGGCCTGTGCGGCCGACAGCAGCAGCACCGGCATGCCGCCGCGGGCAGCGACTTCAAGGCAGCGGCAGGCGTCTTCGGCGAACTTCATGGGCGGCACGACGAAGCAGTTGGACTGCGACACGAAGGGGCGCTCGCGCCACTTGTCTTCGCCACCCGCAAGCACGTGCAGGATCTGCAGGCATTCATCCACATGGCCCGGCTCGACCATGGAGGTGCCGACGTGCTTTTCGGTGCCGGCGAGGCAGGCGTACATGGTGTTGATGTCGAGGTCGTGGCCGGTGATCATGTCACGCGCCGTGACCGGGCGCTGGTAGAAGTGGATGTGCTCGCAATTGTCGACGATGCGGCCCGCGTCATAGAGATCGACGAGCAGCGATTCGCGGTAGCTGCGGGTTTCCGGCTCGACGATGTGGACGGCCGCACCGGCGGTGCCGAAATAGACCTTGTTGCCCGAGGGCTGCATGTCATGCTTGGGGTCCCGCGCGTGCAGCACGAAGTTGCGGGCGCAGGATGCCAGCGTATCCTCGACGAGGGCGCGCGGGATGCACAACCGGCCGTGCTCGTTGATCCAGCAGCCCTTCGCCGTCATCGCGTCGACGCAGGTCGGGATGGCCTGGGCGAGGCCTACGGTTTCAAGCAGCTTGAGGGCGGTCTCGTGGATGCGCTGCATCTCGTGGTCGGTGAGCGGCTTGTACTGGCCGCCCTCCATGCCGGGGCGCACGGCGGCATCCGCCATGGGAATGGGGCGCGAACGCATCGCCTTGCGGGCTTCGCGGCCACCGCGGCGGCGGGAAAGGTCTTCGACAGCACTCATGGATTTAGACTCCTGATCTGGGTCCTATATCCACCGGTTCGATGTGGAGATTCAATGGCCTATCTTTTTCCAGGTAGCGTCAGTTTTTTTCACCATTAGACAGGCGGTTTTCCACCCCTTGGCCCCTAACGCCCTGAATTCCATGGTGATACAAGGGGTCTCCAGACCAGTGGTGAGGAATCTTGGCCAGACGCGACCTGCCCCCTTTACGTGCACTGACCGCCTTCGAGGCGGCGGCCCGGCTGGGCAGTTTTCGCCTTGCCGCCAGCGAACTGGGCATTACCCGCTCGGCGGTGAGCCACCAGGTGAAGTCGCTGGAGCAGCGCCTCGGTGTGCAATTGTTCCGGCGCGATGCGCGGCGCGCCGAACTGACCCAGGCCGGCCACACCTATTTCCCGCCGGTGCGCGAGGCCTTCGACATGATCGAGGCGCAGACCCGCGCGCTGAAGCCCTCGGCGTCCGACAACGAACTCACCCTGCAGGTTTATGTGACGGTGGCGCTCAAGTGGCTGATTCCCCGGCTGCATGACTTCGAGAAGCGCTACCCCGATATGAAGGTCAGGCTCTCGACCTCCTATTTCGACTGGGACTTCGACGAGAAGAATGTGGACGTCGGGCTGATCCTCGCCCGCAACCGGACGCCGGATCATTACTACCGCACGCTTTTCAAGTCGTTGCTGACGCCCATCTGCTCGCCGGAACTGCTGAAGGGCCCCAACGCGCTGAAGACGCCAGAGGACCTGAAGAAGCACAAGCTGCTCTATGTCTATACGGCGGAGGAGGACTGGCACCTGTGGCTCGAAGAAGCAGGTGTCGACGGCATCAAGCTCTCGGACCGTCTGGCCTTCGACAGTTACATCCTGGCGCAGGAAGCGGCAATCGAGGGGCGGGGCGTGGCCATGACCATCGGCCCCTTCGCCACGGAGGAAATCAAGGCGGGGCGGCTGGTTCAGCCCTTCGACCTGAAGGTTCAGCACCGGCACAACTGGCTTTTCGCCTGCAATGCCGAGCATCGGATGAAACCCAAGATCAAGCGCTTCGAGGATTGGCTGGTGAAGCAGATCGCTGCCGACCCGGCGCTTGAAGCCTATCGCGAAAAAGGAAAGTAAGCCGTGACGAACATCGAATCCGATAGCACCCGCAAACCGCGCCGCGAGGGCGGCGGACGCCGCGGTGGGAGCGCCGGCGGGCGCAATCCCGTTCCGCAGCTACCGCGCCGCAAGCTGAAACGGCTGTTCCCGGCGATGGAGATCGTCTCTTCCGATGAGCTTGAAGCGATCCACCACGCTTCGCTGAAGGTTCTGTCGGAAATCGGTATGGATTTCACGCTGCCTGAAGCGCGCGACATGCTGAAAAAGGCGGGCGCGAGCGTCGATGGCGAACGTGTCCGCTTCGACCCGGCGATGATCGAGGAACTGATCTCCAGCGCACCCTCTGAATTCAACTTCCACGCGCGCAACCCGGACAATGACCAGCGCATAGGCGGCAATTCCATCACCTTCGGCACTGTGGCGAGCCCGCCAAACGCCTCTGACATGGACGGTGGCCGCCGCACCGGAAACTATCACGACTACAAGAACTTCCTGAGGCTCGGCCAGTATTTCAACTGCATCGGGTTCCTTTCCGGATATCCGGTGGAGCCAATCGACATCCATGCCTCGATCCGCCACCTCGAAGCACTGCGCGACATGGTGCTGCTGACGGACAAGCCGTTCCACGCCTATTCACTGGGCCGCGAGCGTATCCGCGACGGCATCGAGATCGCCCGCATCGGCCGCGGCATCAGCCAGGAGCAGCTGGAGCGGGAACCATCTCTGTTCACGATCATCAACACCAACTCGCCGTTGAAGCTCGACACGCCGATGCTGCAGGGCATTCTCGAGATGTCATCGCGGAACCAGATCGTCTGCGTCACGCCCTTCACGCTGGCGGGCGCCATGGCGCCTGTCACGATGGCGGGTGCATTGGTGGAGCAGAACGCCGAGGCGCTTGCCGGCATCGCCTTCACGCAGCTCGTGCGCAAGGGTGCGCCGGTGATCTATGGCGGCTTCACCTCCAACGTCGACATGAAATCGGGGGCACCCGCCTTCGGTACGCCGGAATACATGAAGGCCACAGTGGTCGGCGGCCAGTTGGCGCGGCGCTACAGGGTTCCGTTCCGCACGTCGAACACCTGTGCTGCCAACACCATGGATGCGCAGGCCGCATATGAGAGCGTGTTTTCGCTGTGGGGCCTCACCATGGGTGGCGGCAATCTGATCATGCATGGCGCAGGCTGGCTTGAAGGTGGCCTCGTTGCGAGCTTCGAGAAGTTCATTCTCGACTGCGACCTGATCCAGATGGTGAGCGAGTTCATGCAGCCGCTGGAAACGACCGAGGATGCGCTGGGTGTCGAGGCGATCCGCGAGGTCGGCCCCGGCGGCCACTTCTTCGGCGCGCAGCACACGCTGGCGCGCTATACCAATGCCTTTTATTCGCCCATCGTCTCCGACTGGCGCAACAACCAGCAATGGCTCGCGGCGGGCAAGCCCGAGGCGTGGCAGAAGGCCAATGCAGTGTGGAAGCAGGCGCTGGCGGATTATCAGGAGCCCGCCATCGATCCCGCGATCAGGGACGAACTCAACGCCTTCGTCGAGAAGCGCAAGGCCGAGGGTGGTGCGCCCACCGACTTCTGATGCCGCGCGTCATCGTCATTGGCGGTGCCAACGTCGACATCAAGGGCCGTGCGCGCGGATCCTTCGTGGCCGCCATATCGAACCCGGGCGAGGTAACAGTCTCGGCGGGTGGCGTTGGCCGCAACATTGCCGAGAACCTGGCCTATCTCGGCATATCCGTGTCGCTCGTCACCGCGCTGGGCGATGATGCGAATGGGCAGCTGCTGCGGCGGGCCTGCGCCGATGCGGCGGTCGATCTTTCGATGGCCCTCACGGTCAGCGAGCCCACGGGTTCCTATCTCGCGATCCTCGATGCAACGGGCGAACTGGTCAGCGCCGTCAACGACATGCGCGCCATGGAGACGCTGACGCCCGCACAGCTTGCGTTGCATGCGGAGAGTTTTTCCGAGGTCGACATGCTGGTGGCGGACTGCAACCTGTCACAGGCGTGCCTTGCCTGGCTTTGCCGGTTCTCGGCGGAACGGAACGTCAGGCTGCTGATCGAGCCCGTGTCGGTGCCGAAGGCGCAGAAGCTGCTTGCCTTTGCGCGTGCGGCACCTGTCTTCGCCATCACCCCCAATGCACAGCAGCTTGCGGCACTTGTAGGCGGTGACGGGGTGGTGGCACTGGCCGGGCTTCACGCGCTTGGCTTCGCCAATGTCGTGCTACACCGTGGCAGCGCGGGCGCGCTGGCCTCCGACGGGGCGAACGTGATGTCAATCGATCCGGTGCGGGTGCCCGCCATCGCCGACGTGACAGGGGCGGGCGATGCAGCCGTGGCCGGTCTCGTCTGCGGATTGCTCGATGGAAGAAGCCTCGCGCAATCCATTCAGCTCGGGCAATGTGCCGCCGCGATCAAGCTGTCCTCCTCGCAGTCGGTGGCATCCGGCCTCAGCCGTGATAGTCTGCTTGAACTTGCGGGGTTCATCTGAGGAGTCGACGTGGCCTATCCCTTGTCCTTCACGCCTGAGGTCCGCCGCGCCCTCGATGAGGTGCGCCCCGTGGTGGCGCTCGAATCGACCATTATCGCGCATGGCATGCCCTACCCGCAGAACGTGGAGACGGCCCGCGCGGTGGAAGACATCGTGCGCGAAGGCGGTGGGGTGCCCGCCACCATCGCCATCATCGGCGGCGTGCTGAAGGTGGGGCTTACGGCGGAGGAGTTGGACCGTTTCGGGCGCGAAGGCCGTTCCATTGCCAAGGTGTCGGTGCGTGACCTTCCCTTCATCGTGGCGCAGAAGCTGGACGGGGCGACGACGGTTGCCTCCACCATGCGCATCGCGGCGATGGCGGGTATCCATGTCTTTGCCACCGGCGGAATCGGTGGCGTGCACAGGGGTGCAGAGAAGACTTTCGATATCTCCGCCGACATGATGGAATTCGCGGCGAGCGACGTGGCCGTGGTGACGGCGGGCGCCAAGGCCATCCTCGACCTCGCACTCACACTCGAAACGCTGGAGACGCTGGGCGTGCCGGTGATTGGCCTGGGCACGACGGAATTTCCAGCCTTCTACTCACGGGAGAGCGGCCATGCGGTGCCGATGAGCTGCGCCACGCCCGCAGAGGTGGCGGATGTGATGCGTGCCAAGTGGGCGATGGGGCTGAAGGGCGGCGTGGTCGTCGCCAACCCCATTCCGTCGGAAGCGGAGATTCCGGCTGCCGAAATCGCGCCGGTCATCAAGGCCGCAGTGAAGAAGGCGGAAGCGCATGGCATCATGGGCAAGGAGACAACCCCTTTCCTGCTGGCCGAGATCGCGGGCGTGACGGCTGGCCGATCTCTTGCGGCCAACATCGCCCTCGTCAAACACAATGCGAAGATTGCAGCGGCCATTGCCGTCGCCTTCGCCGGTCGCGCTACGTGAACGTCCAGCGTCGTGGCCGCCGGGCCGACGCCGCGCACACCCCGATCCAGCAATTGCCTTGGAAGCAGCCCCAGCACACGCTGGAGCCTACGCGCATCCTGTCCGACGACCAGATCGAGGCCATCCATCGCCAGTCGATGAAGGTTCTCGAGGTGATCGGCATGGATGTGCTGCTGCCCGAGGCCCGCGACATCTTGCAGAAGGCTGGAGCGCTGGTCGATGGCGACCGCGTCCGGATTGGACGCGACATCGCCGAGCAGGCGCTGAAGACGCCACCCGCCCAGTTCACCTTCCATGCGCGCAACCCGGCCCACAACATTCGGGTGGGTGGCAACTGGATCGCCTTCGCGCCGGTGGGCGGCCCGCCCAACTGCTCAGACCTCGACAGGGGTCGGCGCCCCGGCACGCTCGAGGATGCGGGCAACTTCGTGAAGCTTTCGCAGTTCTTCAACACCGTGCACACGGCGGGCGGTGCATCCGTCGATGCGCTTGACGTTCATGCCTCGGTGCGGCACCTGCACATCACGCGCAACAAGATGGTGTATTCGGACAAGGTTTCCTTTGTGTATGCGACGGGCCGGGCCCGTCTGTTCGACGGCGTCGAGATCGTCAGGCTGGCGCGCGGCATCAGCCATGAGCAGCTGCTGGCCGAGCCCTCCGTCTATACGGTGATCAACACCAATTCGCCGCTGAAGCTCGACATGCCGATGGCGATGGGCATCATCGAGATGGCGCGGCTGAACCAGATTGTGGTGGTAACGCCCTTCACGCTGCTCGGCGCCATGGCGCCCGTGTCGATCGCGGGTGGCATGGTGGAACAGAATGCCGAGGCGCTGGCGGGGCTCGCCCTGTCGCAGCTCGTCAGGCCTGGCGCACCCTTTGTCTATGGCGGCTTCACATCCAACGTCGACATGAAGTCAGGAGCGCCCGCCTTCGGTACGCCGGAATACATGAAGGCCTGCGTCATCGGTGGGCAACTGGCGCGGCGCTACAAGTTGCCCTACCGTACCTCCAGCACCAATGCTGCCAACAGCGTGGATGCGCAGGCGGCTAAGAGACGGTGTTCTCGCTGTGGGGCGCCATCATGGGTGGCGGCAACATCATCCAGCATGCGGCAGGCTGGCTGGAGGGCGGCCTCGTCGCCTCCTACGAGAAGTTCGCCCTTGACGTTGACCTGCTGCAGATGATGCAGGAATTCCTCAAGCCCGTGGTGGTGGATGACGCCGAGATGGCGTTCGATGCCATGATGGAGGTGGGGCCGGGTGGCCATTTCTTCGGCGCGCAGCAAACACTCGAGCGCTATTCGACAGCCTTTTACCAGCCGCTGATCTCGGATTGGCGCAAATTCCAGAGCTGGCAGGCAGCCGGATCGCCCACTGCCGAGAAAAAAGCCAATGCTCTGTGGAAGCAGGCATTGGGTGAATATCGCGAACCCTGGCTGGACCCCGCAGCCCTCGAACAGATCGACGCCTTCGTGGCCCGCCGGATCAGCGAGGGCGGCGAAAAAACCGACTTCTAGCGCGAATAGACCAGACGAAGGCGGGGCGGGGCAGGTTCCTCGCCATCATCCCCGCAGCCTAAAGCGATTTCATAAGATAATCGCAGGGCGTTTTCCTGCTGATCAGGGGGCAAGGCAGCCAGAAATCCGCCGAGGGCGGCCTCGATCGCCTTGGCAAAGTCACGGAAGCCGGCCTGCGAGGCCTCGTCCGCCACCATCGCGGTAAGACAGTAAATGCTTGAAGTCGTTGGGGCATCGGAGAGGGGAAGAGGCCGCTCGTCACGTTCAGTCCGTCTCACATTAATCTCCGCTGCTTCCGAATCGGTTGTGTTGCGTCTGGTTGCAGAATTCTCCGGAGACGCTGGAAGCTGCAATATGGTAGAATTGCCAGCATGGCCTCCTGGCAAGCAGCCGATGCGGGCTTGACCAGGAGCGAGAGCGTTGCTCAATGGGGCCGATGACGCCGGTTTTCTTCTATCACCTGGAACGCCAACCGCTGGACGCCGTGCTGCCGAAACTGCTGGGCATGAGCCTTGAGCGCGGTTGGCGGGTGGTGGTTCAGGCCGGAACGGAGGAAAGAGCAGAAGCCCTCTCTACCCAGTTATGGTGCTTTGACGACGACAGCTTCCTGCCGCATGGCACCAAGGCCGATGGTTTCCCGGATCTGCAGCCGGTCTGGCTGACGGGCGAGGACGACAACCCCAACAACGCAAACATCCGGTTCTATGTCGATGGCGCGGCGGTGGGCGAGATCGGCGGCCTGACCCGCGCCGTCATCATGTTCGACGGCAACGATCAGCAGGCCGTGGAAGCAGCGCGTGAGGGCTGGAAGCGCTTCAAGGCGGCGGGACACGAAGTCAGCTACTGGCAGCAGGACGAGCAGGGCCGCTGGCAGAACCGCGCGGCGGGCAAGTAGCCCGTCAGATCTGCGCCTCGAGCCACTGGTTCTCGAAGTCTTCGAGTTCCGCCGCGAGCTTGGCGCGAAGCTTGCCGAAGTCTGCCGCCTTCTTCGGTTCCCTGGCAAAGATCTGTGGGTCTGACAGCGCCTTGTCGAGAATGTCGATCTTGCCGCGGAGTTCATCCATCTTGCGGTCGAGCTTGTCGGTGGCCTTGGGCGCTGCCACTGGCTTTGCCGCAGGGCGCTGTTCAGGCTGCACGGTTTTCGCGGCGCGGCCTGCGCGGCGGTTTTGCCGTGAGCGTTCGAGTACGAGGCGGGTGTAGTCGTCCATGTCTCCGTCGAAGCGTGTCACCGTGCCATCATGGACCAGCCAGAGTTCGTCGACGCAGGTTTCGATGATGTGCCGGTCATGGCTGATGAGGATGACGGCCCCTTCGTAATCGTTGATCGCCATGATCAGCGCCTCGCGGCTGTCGACGTCCAGATGGTTCGTCGGTTCGTCGAGCACCAGGATGTGCGGCGCATGGAAGGCAGCCAGCGCGAAGAGCAGCCGCGCCTTCTCTCCACCGGACAACGTTTCGCAGCGCGAATCCGCCAACTGTGCGCCGAATCCATAAGCGCCCAACTTGGCGCGGCGCTTCGCTTCCGGCTGGTCCGGCATCAGCTCGGCAAAGTAGGAATATGGCGTCCTGTCGGGCGACACCTCGTCGAGTTGGTGCTGGGCAAAGTAGCCGACCGTAAGGCGAGCTGGCGCCTTCATCTCACCGGCCATGGCGTTGAGCTTGCCGCACAGCAGCTTGGCGAAGGTCGACTTGCCATTGCCGTTGGAGCCGAGCAGCGCGATGCGGTCTTCCGGATCAAGCCGTAGCGTGATGTTGCGCAGCACCGGCTTGTTCTCGGCATAGCCGACGCTGACCTTGTCCCACTTCACGAGGGGAGGTGCGATGGCCTTCTCGGGGTTGGGGAAGAAGAATGGCGCCACGTGGTTCTCGACGAGTTCCGCGATGGGCTCCAGCTTCGAGAGCGCCTTGAGCCGGCTTTGTGCCTGACGCGCCTTGGAGGCCTTGTAACGGAAGCGCTCGACGAAAGCCATCATGTGCTCGCGCTGGTCCTCCTGCTTTTTTTTCAGCTTGACGGTGAGGGCCTGCTTCTCGCGCCGCTGACGTTCGAAGCTGTCGTAGTTGCCCTGGTAGAGGGTGAGCTTGCCGCGCTCGAGGTGGAGGATGTAGCTCACCGCCTCGTTCAGGAGGTCGCGGTCATGGCTGATCAGCACGATGGTGTGCGGATAGTCGCGGATGAAGCTCTTGAGCCAGATTGCCCCCTCGAGGTCGAGGTAGTTGGTGGGCTCGTCGAGGAGCAGCACGTCGGGCTTGGCGAACAAGGCAGCCGCCAGCGCCACGCGCATGCGCCAGCCGCCCGACAGAGCCGAGCAGGGCCCCTGCTGCTGCTCTTCGGTGAAGCCCAGTCCGGTGAGCAACACTGCGGCGCGCGCCTCGGCACTGTGGGCGTCAATGTCGGCCAATCGGATCTGTATCTCTGCGATGCGGTGGGGGTCCGTTGCGGTCTCTGCTTCAGCGTGGAGGGCAGAAAGCTCCGTATCACCAGCCATGACCGTCTCAAGCAGGCTTTCGGGGCCTCCTGGGGCCTCCTGCGCCACGGTGCCGATCCGGGCGTTTCGCGGCAGCGTGACTGACCCGCCTTCCATGGGGATTTCGCCCAAAATCAGCCGGAACAGGGTGGACTTGCCGACCCCGTTGCGACCCACGATGCCCACCTTGTGACCTTCCGGCACGGCGACAGAGGCGTCTTCAAGCAGCAGGCGGCCGCCGATTCTGTAGGTCAGGTTGTTGATGTGGAGCATGGTGCGGCCTTGTAGCGGCACAGACTGCCGATGTCACCTATGGCCAGGACCGGCGATCACCATTGACTCTTTTCGTGCTGCACCGCACAACTCTTGAGGGGAAATGAGGAGCGTACATCAGGTGTCGAACGTTGCTTTCGCGAGGGCGGCCAGCACCGGGCCGGTCGACCACGCCTATCTGGACGAGATCACCATGATGCTGCGCGACCTGTTGCGCCAGGTCATCCGCGTCCGCGAGCCGCGCGTGCTTGCAATCATTGACGAACCGGCCAACGCCCCTTCCCTTTCCCCCGAGTTGATCGAACCTGCGCTTCAGGTGATCGGCATGTGGCTGCAGTTGCTCAATATCGCCGAAGAAAACGCGGCGATGCGCAACCGCCGCCAGATGGAAACGCGCAGCGGGTCGGATCACGTACCGGGCTCGTTCTCGCATGCCTTCGCCACGGTCGCGGCTGCCAACGTCTCGCCAGAGGACGTACAGTCTGCCCTCGACACGATCGACGTGCAGCCCACCATCACCGCGCACCCGACAGAGGCCAAGCGCGTCACCGTGCTGGAAATCCATCGCCGCATCTACCTGAAGCTGTACGAGCTCGAGAGCCCGCGCTGGACGCCGCGCGAGCGTGTCCAACTCCTCAAGCTCTTGCGCAACGAGATCGACCTCTTGTGGCTCACCGGCGAAATCCGCCTGGAGAAGCCGACGGTGGAGCAGGAGATCCATTGGGGATTGCACTTTTTCCGCGAGACACTGTTCGATCGCACCGTGAGCCTCTGCGATCTGCTGGAAGCGGCCCTCCAGCGCCATTACCCCGAAACACCCCACCGCGTGCGCCCGCCCCTGCGCTACTCCTCTTGGATTGGCGGCGACCGCGACGGCAATCCCTTCGTCACTGTGGACGTGACGCGCTATGCGCTGCAGGAGAACCGCAACGCTATCGTGGCGCGGCTCGAGCAGCGGCTCAACGATCTCGCCCAGCTCGCATCGCTCTCGTCGCAGGAAATCTCCTTCCCGCAGAGCTTTCTCGACCGGGTGCAGACGCAGGTGGAGCTATCCGGCGATGCCGAGGCAATCGGCAGTCGCAACGCTCATGAGCCGTTCCGGCGCTTCTTCACCGCCCTCAAGGTTCGCCTTGCGAAGACCTTCTCAACCGAACCCAGGGGGGCGGGTTTCCAGCCGCTCGACACTGGCGATTTGATCTCCGAGCTTCATGCGGCCGAAGAGGCGCTGGCGCAGATGCAATCCGTATCCATCGCCGCCACCCTGGTGCGCCCGGTGCGCTGGGAGGTGGAGACCTTTGGCTTCCGTTCTGTGAGCCTCGATATCCGCCAGAACACCACCGTCATCAACCGTGTGCTCAAGGAAATCTGGCGCAAGCTGAACCCGCTGGAGCCGGGAGAGGGCCCTGAGACCGGCAGTGCATCGTGGCAGGCCTGGATCGAAGCGGAACTTGCCAAGCCGCTCGGCTTCCTGCCGCAGTTCCGCGGGGTCTCCGACGAGGCGCGCGAGTTGCTTGGACTTCTCGAACTCATCCGCGACACGATCGACGGGCCAGATCCGCAAGCCATCGCCGCTTTCATCCTGTCGATGACACAGAGTGCGGCGGACGTTCTCGGCCTCTACCTCCTCGCCAAGTTCAGCGGCCTCTTTGCCGACGAGACGGCGCGCGAGGTTTGCCGCATTCGCGCGGTGCCGCTGTTCGAAACCATCGATGACCTGCGCGCGGCGCCTGCCATCATGACCGAGCTTCTGGCGCATCCGGTGGTGAAGACCTCTGTTGCCGCGCATGGTGGCCGCCAGGAAGTGATGCTTGGCTATTCTGACTCGAACAAGGATGGCGGTTTCTTCTGCGCCAGCTTCGAGCTTTTCGAGGCCCAGCGGCGTCTTATCCGAATCGGCCGCGATGCCGGCGTCTCGATCAGCTACTTCCACGGCCGCGGCGGCTCGGTGAGCCGGGGGGGCGCGCCCACCGGCCGGGCGATAGCCGCCCAGCCCGCGGGCACCATAGACGGCCGCATGCGTGTGACGGAGCAGGGTGAGGTTGTTTCGTCCAAGTTCGCCAATCGCGGCACGGCGCAGCACAATCTTGAGATTCTTGCGGCATCGGTCTTTGTGCATACGCTGAAGTCCATCGACGAGCCCGAACTCAAGGTGAACCCCGAGCACCAGAAAGCGGTTGAATGGATCGCCCAGGCGTCCTTCCGGCATTATCGAAAGCTCGCGGAGGACAAGGGACTGCTCGACTATTTCCACCAGGCTTCGCCGGTGGAGGAACTTGCGAACCTCAAGCTCGGCTCCCGGCCTGCCCGCCGTTTCGGGGCAAAGGGCATTGGCGACCTTCGCGCCATTCCGTGGGTCTTCGCCTGGAGCCAGAACCGCCACCTGCTGACCGGCTGGTACGGGCTGGGCTACGCCTTCGACGACTTCCTCGTTCCGCGCGGTGGTGATGGCATGCGGCTGCTGCGTGACATGTTCACCAAGTCGCGCGGCTTCCGGCTCGCGGTGGATGAGGTCGAGAAGTCGCTCTACCTCGCCGACATGAACGTGGCCGAGCAATATGCCGAGCTGGTGACCGACCGCACCTCGGCGGAGCGCCTGTTCGCATTGATCCGCCATGAGCATAGCCGTACGGCGCGCACCATTCTCGAACTCACCGGCGAGACGCGACTGTGCGAGCGCTTCGAAGGCTTGCAGCGCCGCTTCGAGCGGGTGCGCCCGATGGTTGACCAGGCCAACCGCTGGCAGGTGCAATTGCTGAAGGAGACGCGGCGCAGCGGCGGCGGCAACGAGACACTGATGATGCCGCTGCTGATGACCATGAACTGTGTCGCGGCGGGACTGGGCTGGACGGGTTGATCAGTCCGCGGGCCTGTTGATGTCCAGTCCGTGGCCCAAACCCTCGCGTTCGTCGAACACGAAGCACGAGCCCTGCCACAGGCTCTGGTTCGGCGGTATCACTTCGAGATACTTGAGGATGCCGCCCTTGAGGTGAAACACGTTCTCGAAACCCTGATCGCGGAGATAGCTGGTCGCCTTCTCGCAGCGGATGCCGCCAGTGCAAAACATGGCGATTTTCCGGTTCCTGTATTCCGGGAGTTCCCGTGCCACATAGGCCGGGAACTCGCCGAAGCTCCGCGTGCCGGGGTCTACCGCATTGCGGAAAGTTCCGGCGGCAAATTCGAAGCTGTTGCGCGTGTCGATCACCAGAACCTCGGGGTCGGAGATAAGTGCGTTCCACTCCTGCGGTGCCACATAGGTGCCGACGACGCGCGCCGGGTCCAGCCTTGCAACGCCCATGGTGACGATCTCCTTCTTCAGTCGCACCTTCATGTGCTTGAAGGGCATGTCCTGCGCATGCGACTGCTTGCTGTCGAGGTTGGCGAAGTCCGGCATGGATCGGATAAGATCCATCATCGCTGCGAGGTCGTCCGGTGCCCCGGCGATCGTGCCGTTGATGCCTTCTGGCGCAAGCAAGATGGTGCCGCGAATGCTTCGCTGTCGCGCCGCGTCGAGCAGCACGGGACGAAGCGCTGTGAAATGAGGCAGGCTGACGAACTTGTAGAAGGCGCTGACAGCGATGTTCATGCAGCCCACGCCTCCATCTCATCGGAGCCGGCAATGAGGGCGAGGCCCTTGGCGATGGAGAGCAATTGCTCGCCAGAGTCGATCTTTTCCTTCGGGAAGCGCTGCTCGAATAGCCGGCGCACGGCGGGAACGAAAGAGGTGCCGCCGGTGAGGAAGACACGGTCGATGTCCTTCGCTGCCAGACCGGCCTTGGTGAGTGCCTCATCCGCCGTGGCGCCGATCCTCTCAAGGTCTGGCGCGATCCAGCGTTCGAAATTCTTGCGGCTGATCTTGCCGGCGATGTCGACACCCGAAAGCTTGAACCGGAAAGGCACCGAGTCGTGATCCGTCAATGCCGCCTTGGCATGCGATACCGCGCGATAGAGCTCGTAGCTGACGCCGCCCTCGATCAGGTCGACGAGACTGAGCAGGGCATCTCCCGATGAACTGGTGCGCGCCAGTTCTCGCAACTCACGCAGCACGTCAGGCCGCCTCATGAGGCAGAGTTCGTTCCAGCGCGAGAAGCTGGCGAAGTAATGCCTGGGTACGGCGAGTTCCTTGCCCCAACTCATGTAGGTGGCATTCTTGCCCAGCCGGGGCGACACCACGTGATCAATGATGCGGTAATCGAAATTGTCACCCGCGATGCCGATGCCGGTGTGTGCGAGGGCTTCGGCCGTGGCGCGACCGCGCAGCCTGCGGAAGCGCAGCACCGAGAAGTCGCTGGTGCCGCCGCCGAGGTCCGCGACGAGGATCACGGCGTCACGCGTCAGGCGCTGGGCATAGAAATAGGCAGCGGCCACCGGCTCGAGCACATAGCTGACCTTCTCGAAGCCGAGTGCGTCGAGAGCCGCCGCATAGCGCCGCTGCGCCAGCGCGTCGTCCGGGGTCTGGCCCGCGAAGGTGACGGGCCGCCCGATGGCAAGGCGTTTCGGGAAGTGTTCGAGCCTGGCATGATCCTGCACCTTGCCGAGGTAGATCGCCATCAGATCTTCGAAGCGGTAGCGGCTGGTAAACACCGCTGTGTCAGTGAATGAAGCGCTGGCAGCGAATGACTTGAATGACTGCAGGAAGCGCGTGTCCTCCGGTGCCTCAATGTAGTCCTGTATGGCCCATGGGCCAGCGTCGGCCAATGGTTTGCCGCCCGCCACGGGGTTGCGCCTGAATGAAAGGGTGGTCCGGAGCGCCTCATGCGCCGCATGCTCCCGCAGAAACGACTGCACCCGCACTTCGCTTCCCATGGGGTAGGCGAGCACGGTGTTGGTCGTGCCGAAATCGATGCCGATTGCCTGCATGTCCGGATCTGGTTTCGAGGTGGGGCCGCGGGGCTTTACTGCAATTTGGGGATGCTGTCTTGCATTAATCTTTCTCAGCAGTCATGCTCATTGCCCTCCGCAGCTTTTTCCATTCTATTCAGCGCAATAACAAACCACAGGGAGCAAACAAGACATGACCATTTCGAAGCGCGTGCTTCTCGCGGCCGCGGCAATGCTGGCCTTCAGCTTGCCGGCGTCTGCCGCCAACATGATCGGCAATTGCGAAGTGATGGGCGAGAAGGGATCGATCGCCATCGCCAGTCCTGCCAAGGCCGGACAACTCACCGTTGAAGTCTCCCTGCCCGCCCCAATCTGGTGGAACGGCGATACGCCCGAAGCCATCAAGGATGGCATGGAATACTGCATGGCTGCCGAGATCGCCTGGCGTGCAGGTTATGACAAGCTCGAAGTTGTGAACGTCGGCTGGGATGCGCTGATCGCTGGCCAGACTGCCGACTTCGACCTCGCCATGTCGCAAATCTCGATCACTGACGAGCGCAAGAAGATCCATGACTTCTCGGTGCCCTATTTCAGCTCCGATATCGGCGTGTTGGTACGCAAGGATGCGCCCGTCGACGAGAAGACGATCAAGTCCGCTAAGATCGGCGTGCAGCAGGCAACCACCGGTGCCGCTTTCGTGCAGGACAAACTCGGCATCACCGACGTTCAGGTCTATCCGGACCAGGGTGACATGTTCGCAGCATTGCGCGCCGGGCAGGTGGACGTCGCGGTGACCGACACCTCGATCGTGCTCGCCGAGGTTGTTGCCAACCCGGACAAGGTGGACGTTGTCGGCCAGTACAAGACCGGTGAATCCTATGGTGCCATCTATCCGAAGGGCAACGCCAACAACGCGACGATCGACAAGATCATGCAGTCGATGATCGATGACGGCACGATCGCGAAGCTGGGTGCCAAGTACCTTGCCGCCGCCTGGGGCAGGGACCCGGCCGCCGTTCCGTATTTCAACCACTGAGGTCACTGCCCCCGCTGCCTGAGGGTGGCGGGGGCATTCCCATCCAAGTGATAAATCACGCACCTCCCCCGCTGCCGCAGCGCGCCGACGGTCTCGCGACCGTCGCGCTGCTGTTCGCCGCCCTGTGCACACTTGCGGCCTATGGTGCCACCCATCTGGTGCGTGCGTCGCTCGAAGTTCTGGGCGTGATGAGCGGTATCTGGCAGGTGATCTTCTGGCTGGTCATTGCCATCACTGCGCTGCTGTTCATTCCGGCGATCCGGTCTTTCGGAGAATCGCGCAAGGCCGCGACGGCCCTCGCGAGCGGCGACATTGTCGAGGCGCGCATCCAGACCGCCGCCTCGCGCGAGAACGGCTGGGTGACCTTCGGCTGGGGCGCTTTCGTGTTGATTGCCCTTGGCTTCTCCGTCTTCGTGATGATGAACGACGTGGCGGTGGGCAAGACATTCTTCTACCTGCCTTTGATGCAGCAGAAGTGGTGGCTGGTCACCAAGCAGTTCATCCTGACGAATATCTTCATCTTCGTCGTCGCGGAAGTTCTGGTGCTGGTCTGGGGTCTGATCGTGGCGCTGGCGCGCCTGATGCCCGGCAAGGCCGGCCAGCCGATCCGCGCGCTCGCCATTCTCTATTGCGACATCTTCCGGGGCCTCCCCGCAGTCGTGACGCTTTACCTGATCGGCTTTGGCATCCCGACCTCGGGCCTGCCGGAAATGATCGTGCCGCACGTCGTGGGCCTGTTCGTTGACATGTCCTCCATGACGGTGGCGGAGCAGCGCTCGCTCACCCGCATTCCCGTGATCTGGTGGTGCATTCTGGCGCTCACATTGACCTATGGCGCCTATGTTGCCGAAGTGTACCGTTCGGGCATCGAGTCGATCCACTGGAGCCAGGTTTCGGCCGCTCGCTCGCTTGGTCTCTCCTACATGCAGACCATGCGTTATGTGGTCGTGCCCCAGGCGGTACGCCGGATCATCGCGCCGCTGCTCAATGATTTCATCGGACTGCAGAAGGATACCGCCCTTGTGCAGGTGGTTGGCGTCATCGATGCCTTCAACCAGTCGCGCATCATCGCGGCCAATGCGTTCAATCTTTCTGCCGTCACCGTGGTGGCAATCCTCTTCGTGATCATCACCATTCCGCAGGCCCGCTTCGTCGACAAGATGATCGAGCGTGACAATGCCCGCATGCGGGCAGGGGGCTGAACCATGTCCTTCCTCGAGATCGTCAACGTCGAGAAGGAATTCGGTCCCGTCAAGGTACTGCGCGGCGTGAACCTGTCGGTGAACGAGCACCAGGTCGTTTGCCTCATCGGGGCGTCGGGCTGCGGCAAGTCCACGCTGCTCCGCTGCATCAACGGCCTCGAAAAGATCCAGGGCGGCGAGATCCGGCTGATGAATGATCGCGTGTCCGGCCCCGGTGTCGACGTCAACACCCTGCGGCGCAATGTGGGCATCGTGTTCCAGAGCTTCAACCTGTTCCCGCACATGAGCGTGCTGGAGAACGTGACGCTTGCCCCACTCAAGGTGCTGAAGGTGGACCGCGCCGAGGCTGAAGCGAAGGCCATGGCGCTGCTGAAGCGCATCGGCCTCGAAGCCAAGGCGTTGGAATATCCCGACCGGCTGTCCGGCGGCCAGCAACAGCGCGTTGCCATCGTGCGGGCTCTCGCCATGGAGCCGAAGGTGATGCTGCTCGACGAGATCACCTCGGCACTCGACCCGGAACTGGTGTCCGAGGTGCTGAACATCGTGCGCGATCTGGCGGGGCAGGGCATGACCATGCTGCTTGCCACCCATGAGATGGGTTTCGCTCGCGAAGTTGCCTCCAAGGTGTGCTTCCTGTTCGAGGGTGTCGTCCACGAAGAGGGTACGCCGTCGGAAATCTTCGGCGATCCCAAGGAGGAGCGCACCCGCGCCTTCCTCAAGCGCATCATCGAGGCGGGGCGGCTCTAGCCGTGTGAGGCGAACACCGTGGTCGTGCCGTCCTGGCCGAGCAGCAGCACGTCGTAGCGGTCTTTCTGCTCGCCCATTTCCATTCCGGGCGAGCCCACCGGCATGCCGGGAACGAGGAGGCCGAGCGCAGTGGGTTTCTCGGAAAGAAGGCGCTTGATGTCCTCCGGCGGTACGTGGCCGGAGATCAGGTGCACAGGGCATTCAGGGCCTGCAGGAGGCCCGCCAAAATCACTCCGGAAAATCCGAGACATAGCCGAAAATGTCAACAAAAACAGAATGAAGAGGCGATTCGATACCGACTCGGGTCTTGCGGCTCAGTGTGCGTCTATGTACGTTCGTGAGTGGCTACATTCACCGCTATTCGGACGCGTGGCTACATAGGCGGCGGTTCCATAGCCGCCTTCCGGCAGGAAAGTGGCTACATAGAGCAGGGCGCAAGATGATAGACTTGAAGAAGGCCGAGCTGACCATCCGGAACCTTAAGGGCACGGGCAAGCAGTATGAGAAGGCGCTAGGCAATGGCCTCACGGTGGTCGTCTCGGCGAGCACGGGCCTTAAAACCCTGTACTACCTGTACAAGGTCCAGCGGAGGAACTTCCGGGTGAAGCTGGGGGTGTACCCGCACACCACAGTGAAGGCCGGGTGGGAGGCGCTGCAGGCCGAGCGCTCCCGCGTGAAGTCCGCCCCGACGCCAGCTCTCGCCGAGTTGAACCGAAAGGTGCAGGCGGACATCCCGCTCACCGTGGCCGACCTGTCGGAACGTTACAAGCAGGATCACCTGAACACCGATGCGGTGGGTGCTGCTTGGCGCGCCGCCACGGTCCGGTATCTCGACAAGGACGTGGTCACGGTCATCGGGGAGGTTCCGCTGCGGAGCCTCACGCGCGACATTGTCATGTATGCCGTGGCGGAGAAGCATAAGAGGCTTTTGGCAGAAGGCTTGAGAGGCACGGCTGCGACGAAGCTGTTCTCTACGCTGACTGGCATGCTCAATTGGGGCGCGGAGCGCGGCTACTGCCCTGCCGGTCTGCTTGCAGGCGTCCGGAAGCCCGTGAAGGCCCGCGAGCGGAAGCGGGTCTTGAGCCGGGAGGAGGTCGGCGAGCTGTGGCTGATGCTGCAGGCCTGCAAGACCGTGCCGCGTGGGCCAAGTGGTGCCCTGTACGCCGAGGTGATGCAGGTGTTGCTGCTGACTGGTGCCCGTATCAGTGAGATAGTGGGGCCAGTCGAGCCCCACCGGACCGGACTGACGCCAACTGACGTGGACTTGCGGGAGGGGGTCATCACCCTTGACGACGGAAAGAACGAGGAAAGTGCCCGCGTTCTGCCGATGCCGTCCGTTCTGAAGTCTCTCGTCGAGGGTCGCTTGACCCACGCCGACGACAAGAACCTGCCGCTCTGGTGTCTGCCCGCCTCAGAGGCCCTGCAAGGTGCCGACCGGAAAATATCGCAGACCGCGATCAGTCGCGCTGCCGCTCGGGTCCGGAGGGCTCTGAAGCACCAGCCGCCGTGGTCGACCCACGATTTCAGACGCAGCGCCATAACGATTATGGCGAAGCTCGGCGTCAATGGCGACGCTCGGCGAGCGATCTCGGGGCACAAGACCGGGCGTGACGTCCACGACGTCCACTACAATCACGCAGGCCAGCGCGCCGAGATGCTAGACGCCCTCACCAAGTTGCAGGATTATATCCTGTCGGCGGCGGACGAAGTGCGGCAGGCAAAGCGGGAGAACGGAAATGGGTGACCTTGGGCTACTGGACGTCTTCCTCCTCGCCAAGACCCCGGAGCAGGTGCGCGACAGGCTCGTGGCGGCGCTGTTGGACGAGACGCGGGAGATTGGCCCCGAGGAGCGCCGCGATCTCGCCGCGTTGCTGCGGGGCGGCCACAGCGGGTTTCGCCTTGAGTTGAAGCGGACCACCAAGAACCGCCCGAACACCGACCTCATGCGGAACATAGCGATTTACCAAGCCATCAACGAGG
>CAMDBX010000001.1 GCA_945889445.1 Rhizobium sp. Q54 | reverse complement strand
CTGTTGGGATACGGCGGCCTGCGTCATGTCCATGATGGCCTCGATCTCGGACACCGTTCGTTCACCATCGGCGAGCAGGCAGAGGATGAGCAGGCGGCGCTCATGCGAGAGCGCCTTGAGCATGCCCGCAGCCTTGCGGGCCTTGGCGACCACGTCCTTGCGCTCCTTGCCGGAGGCGGTGGGAAAGTCGAGGATGCTCATGAGTAAATGCCAATAGGGTTGACCCGCTGACCGGCTGCCCGCCGCGCCCCGTGAAGGATGGAGGTCAGACGTGCGATCTGCGGGTTGGGTGATTCTTGCGGCGTCCGGAGGCCGGACGCCCCTGCCAGTGGTTTCAGATCTACCAGAACCGGCGGCAGGAGATTGTTGCAGGGCAAGCAGTTGTGGGGATGAAATGACGGGCGGCCCTCAGAGGGCCGCCCGCTGTTTCTGGCGTCAGTATGGGCCGCGGCAACGGTGCTTCTTGCCGTCATAGCCCGTGTAGGTGTCAGTCCGCGGGTTGTAGCTGCGGTAACGGTTCATGCACCATTGCACATGGTTTGAGGCGTAGCTGCCGCCGGCGAAGGCATCGCCCACCTCAAAGTTCCATCCACGATTGTAGGACCACCACGGCCAGGGATACCAGAAGCCGCTGTTGAAGTAGTTGTAGCCGGGATAGCGGTATCGGTAGCGCGGACCATACCAGCGACCGTTGCGGTACCAGTTGTTCCAATGCCTGCCGTTCCAGTTCTTGCCGTTCCAGTGCTGGCCGTTCCAGTTCCGGCCGGACACATTGCCATTCCACCTGCCATTGTAATTCTTGCCGGCATAGTAGTTGCGACCTCCGGGCGCGCGCCAGGCGTTGGTGGGCTGGTTCATGCCGCCATTCCAGCCGCGCATGCCGCCGCCATTCCAGCCGCCGCCCATCCCGCCGCCCATGGGCGGGATCCAGATCATTCCACTGCCGCCGCGGCCCGCCATGGCGGGTGCGGTCGTCATCACTGTCGCAGCAGCCAGCAGCAAGGCTGCCAGCAGGCCGAAACCAAATTTTTTCATTTTTTGAAACTCCAGAAGGTGCCCCAATTGCCCCAACAGGTGCTTGGCAATCCTGGTGCATGGAAGTCGGTGACGCTTGCCTTCTGGTCAAACTCAACCATGCACGCGAACTGGTTGCCACGTTCCATTTCCAGCCAGAACGTGGCGGAATCTTGATGAAGGTGAAAATTTTTGTGGCTATCCGGCCCCGGCGAACCCGACCGGAGCTGGCGCCGGCCTGGCCCCGGTGCAGCCACGCCGCGACCGGACCGACCTTCCAGCCACGGATTCAACTCTCTGTATACTGAGGATGCCGGGGGTCCCTCCGTCCGCCGCCATGCGTCCGCTGGGGCGGGTTCCATCGGCAGGCGCTGGACAGCAGCGACGTTCCGCGCTGTGATACCAATCATGCGGATCGATCATCTCGTGTGGTACACGCCCGACCTCGCGCAGGGTCGGCACCACTTCACCAGTCGGATGGATTGCGAGCCCCTCTACGGCGGCGAACACCCGGGCGAGGGCACGGCAAACGCGGTGCTGGGGCTCGGGTCTGAAACCTATCTCGAAATCCTCGGTCGCGACGTGAACCAGGCGGAGAGCAGCCTCGATCCCGAAGTGCGCGCACTGCAGGGCGCGGGGCTCTATCACTGGGCGGTTGGTGGCGTCGACCTCGAGGCTTTGGCGAGCCGTGCCGCGCGGGCTGGACTGACGGGCGGGGCCCTCGTGCCCGGCGGCCGGCTGAAGCCCGACGGCAACCGCCTCGACTGGCTGTGCTGGGGACTGCACGGGCATGGTTTCGGCGCGCTCGTTCCCTTCTTCATCGACTGGCGTGGCAGCCAGCATCCGGCGAAGGCCGCGCCGCGTGGCGGCAGGCTGGCGGGCCTCGCGCTGCACACACCGCGCGCCGCCGCACTGCGGCGGGTGTTCGACGTCCTCGGCCTCGACATCGTGGTGGTGGACAGCGCCGTGCCGCAGGTGGTGGCGGAGCTGGAGAGCGGCAAGGGCACGACCGTGTTGACGTCCTTCACGCCGCTGCCGCGCGGCTACGTGATCTGAGGAGGGAAAACGCATGAGGCTTCAGAACAAGCGCGTGATCATCACCGGCGGTTCCACCGGAATTGGCGCCGCGGTGGCGCGCCGCTTCCTCGCCGAGGGTGCGAAGGTGGCGGTGTGGTGCCGCAACCCGGACAATGCCAAGGCCATTGCCGCGGAGCTTCCCGATCTCACCGTGGTGGCCGCCGTCGACGTGGCGGATGCCGAGGGCGTGGACCGTGCCTTCGCGCAGTCGCTCGAGCGGCTCGGCGGCCTCGACGTGCTGATCTGCAATGCCGGCATCTCGATTCGGCACGGCTTCGTCGACATTCCGCGCGAGGAGTTCGACCGGGTTCTGCGCGTCAACGTGCTTGGCGTGTTCTACGTCAGCCAGCTTGCGGCGCGCCACATGCTGGCGCAGGACAATGGCGGGGCAATCCTGATGACGGCCTCCACTTCCGGCGTCACCGCTTATCGCTACTACGCCGACTACAATGCCTCCAAGGGCGCGCTCCTCGCCATGATGCGCACCATGGCCATCGAGCTGGCGCCCAAGGTTCGCGTCAACGCCGTCAACCCCGGTTACACCATGACGCCGATGCAGGAGGCGGAGTATTCGCCCGAGATGCTGGCGCAGGTGAACGGCATCATTCCCATGAAGCGCCATGCCCGACCGGAGGAAATCGCCGCCCTCTACGTCTATCTCGCCTCCGACGAGGCGGGCTACGCCACGGGCGCGGTGTTCACGCTGGATGGCGCGGAGAGTGTCGCCTCGGGTGCGGCCTATCTCTAGACGATCTGCAGCTGTGTTCCGCCGAGCGATGCGAAGGAGCGTGACCGACAGGTGAGCACGATGACCTGCTGGTTGCGCCCCGCGCGGTTGATGGCATCGAACATCTGCTCGATGCGTTCGTCGTCGGAGAAGACCAGCGCGTCATCAAGGATGATCGGCACGTCGACGCCGCGTTCGCAGATCATGGCACCCATAGCGAGGCGCACCAGCACGGCAACCTGTTCCTGCGTGCCGAGCGAAAGCCGGCCGAAGAGTTCGGAGGCCGGGCCTGAGCGGGCGAGCCCGGCAATGGCGAAGTTCTCGCCGATCTCGATCTCGGCCTTCGGGAACACGTCATGCAGGAAGGGCTTGAGGTGGCGGCGCATCGGCGCGTTCAGCTGCTCGCGGCGGCGCTCATGGCAGGCCCTGACGGTGGACTGTAGCAGCTTGAGCACCTCGACGCGCTCTCCGAGGCGGGCTTCCTCGGCCAGCGCCATCTCATGCTGCAGCTTCAGCGTGGCGGTGCGCTCACCCAGCCCGTCGCCGCCGGCCACCTGCACTTCGCCCTCGAGATGGGCAATGCGCACGCCGAGCTTCTCCACCTTGTCCTGCTGGCCCTTTAGCGCAGACTCGAGACGCGCAACGCGCGCCCGCAGCCGCTCGATCTCGCCGTCCTCCGGCGTCTGCGACTGCTTCTCGGCCACGAGGGCCGCCTTGACGCGGTGGGCATCACGGCGCGTGGCAAGTTCGGCTTCGCAAGCCTCCAGCATCGCAGCACGGGTCTCGTCAGGCAGGAGCGCCAGCTCGGAACTGAGTCCGGCGTGGATCTGCTCCGTCTGGCCGTGGATCGCGGCGCGGCGTTCCCGCAGCTTGGCGAGGGCCTCCTTGTGGGCCTCGATTTGTGCAGCAGCGCTGGCCAACGCAGCGCGCAGCGCGCTGCGTTGCGTTGCTGCCTGCTGTTGGCGCTCGGTGATCGCGTCGGCCGCAGGCAGCGGCGCGCCATTCGTCTGATCGCGCCCGGCATCGGCATCGATCTCGCCGAGGGCGGCCTGCAGCCGCTCGATCTCGGCGGCAACGCCATCCTTGAGGGCGAGGGCGGTTCGCTCGGCGCGGAGATCGCGCGCGGCTTCCTCCAGCGTCACGCGCTCCGCCCGCAGCCGGCGAAGCTCTGCCGCGTCGGCGGCACCGCAGGCAGTGAGAAGGGCCTTCAGCCGCTCGCGGTGATCGGCCAGCGCCTTCTCCGCCGCATCGCGCGTGGCCTGCGGTGGCGAGACGGTGATGGCGACATCCGCGCCCACCGTGATGACCATGGGCTGGGTCACCGAGCGCACGGCCGTGCCGGAGACCACGGTCCCGTCCATCCGCACATCGGCGCCGGGGCCGGCCTCGATGGCCACGCGCGGTGCACCGGCGTCCAGCCGCGCGCGCAGCTTCGCCTCCTCGGTCTCGAATTCCTCGAGCTTCTTCAGTGCGGCATCATCCACGCGCTGGGCCTTGAGCGCCGCGTCATTCGCGGCGCCACGGTTGCGAAGGCTTTCGAGTTGCGCCAAGCGCCCCGCGATGGTCTCCCGCTGCGCCAGCTTCATGGCGAGGCTGGCGAGGCGGGCAAGGTCGCGTTCTTCCATGTCGAGTCTGGCGGCCTCGGTATCGCCTGCCTGTTTGCGCTCCGACACCGTCTGGAGCGCAGCTGTCACCGTGGCCATGTCGACATCGAGTGGGCCCAACTCCTTCGCGAGCTCGGTGAGGCGCGTGCGCTGCGCATCGATGGCTGTGGCGCGGCGCTTCAGCTCGTTCAGCTTTTCCTGCTGTGCTTCGGCCAGCGCGTGGGACTGTCGCTCGTCGGCGGCCAGGCGCTTCAGTTCCTCACCTGCCTTTTCGGCCTCGGAAAGCTTGCGGCGGCTGTCGTCGAGGTCGGTCTTCATCGCCTGCACCGTTGCAGGATCGCTTGCCGCGCGCTGCTCGGCGCGGAGCCTGGCGAGCTCGTCGAGCTTCGCGTCGAGTGCTGAACGGCGCGTCTCGGCGTCGAGGCGGTCGGTGGCGAGGCGGGCACTTTCCTCGATGGCTGTGTGCAGCGGGCCGCCGGTCTTCGGGCGACCGCTGTCGGTGAGGTAGCGGCCGAGCTCGTCCTTCACGGAGCCCAGCAGCTGGCGAGCGCGCTCGCCGCCGACAAGCGTGCCCACCTCCTGCTGGATGACCGCATTGAGCTGGCTGGTCGCGGCCTCCGAGGGTTCGGGCAAGTCGAAGGAGTGGCCCTGCTGCACCCACAGCAGGCCGTAGCTTGCCTCGTCCAGCGCGCGGGTGGACCTGGGCGCGATGCCGAGCATGTCCCAGACATGTTCGTCGGCCTCGGCATTACGGGCGATTTCCACGCCGTCCCGCACCAGGCTCGCGGATTTGCCTTTCAGGAATGACTTGGCGATCTCGTAGCGCTTGCCGTCGTGCTCAAAGGCAACCGTGATCGACACGGGCAGCGACAGACCGTCGGTTGCGAGCCCCGCGATCTCACGGGCCGTGGAGGAGTGGCGCTCGAAGAGGCAGGTGCGAATGGCGCGGAACAGGGTGGACTTGCCGGCCTCGTTGCGCGCCGAAAGGATGTTGACGCCGGGGCCGAAGCCCTCGATGCGAGCCGGCGTGCCGAAGCGGCCGCAGCCTTCGACGGCGACGGACAGGAGCTTCATGCCGCCTCTCCCCGGCTGTCGCGCGTGAGCACGTAGAGCTGCACGAGCGCGTCCTCGGCGCGGCGGCGCTCCACCGGGTTCAGCGCGGCATTCTCCGCCTGTTGCTTCAGCTGTTCGGCGGCTTCCCGCAGCACGCCGTCGAAGTCGATCTTCTCGAGGTCGGCAAGGGTGGGGCGCAGGTGGAGGCCTGCAAGGTCCGGCGCGAGCCAGAACATCGCAGCCTCCAGCGTGGCGAGCCGGCGCTCGAGATCGGCGCGGGCGGTGAGGTCCAGCGTGCCGCGCAGGTCGAGGCGCATGAGCAGGCGCGTGAGATCGGGGAGCGCGCGCAGGCGCTGTTCGAGGCCGTCAAGGTCGGCGGCGCCCGAGAGGTCCCAGGTCTGCGACAACCAGCGATAGGCGCCGGTACGCTGCGGCGTCACCTTCGGCGGGGCGCCCGGAGCGGCGATTTCGACCAGCAGCACCTGGCCCACCTCCTGGCTGTTGAAGCGGTCGGCTTCGGGCGTGCCGGCATACCAGGTGGCGGGGCCGATCTGCAGGGTGCGGTGCCAGTCGCCGAGGGCGAGGTAGTCGAGGCCGGCGCGTTTCGCGCGGTCAGCGGCGATCGGGTTGTTTGCTTCGCCGGCGGAATCGAAGCCCTGCACAGATCCGTGGGCAAGGCCGATGCGGATCTGGCCCGCGGCACTTGCCGCGTTGTCCATCCACTCCGTGAGGTCGTTCACCTCGCTCTTGCGGCGCAGTGGTGCGGGCAGCAGCACCGCATCCTCGCCCAGCGATGATGGCTCTGGGGTGAGATGAAGGTGCACGTTGGGCGGCAGGCCCAGCGCGCGGGCGCGGTCCCACACGCCATTGTCACGGTGGTAGTCGTGATTGCCGGAAATGACATGCCAGGAGATGGCGGAAAAATTCCGCATGCGCTCCAAGGGCTCGAGCAGCGTCTTCTGCGCCGGGGCGTCATTGTCGTAAAGATCGCCCGCCACCAGCACATGGGCGGCACCTTCGGCTGCCGCCAGGCGGCCGATCTCCTCGATCACGGCCAGGCGCGCCTGGCGCAACACGCTTTCCTTGTCGGCAAAGTTCCGGAACGGCTTGCCGATCTGCCAGTCGGCGGTGTGGATGAATCGCATGGGGCGAGCATGGAAGCCCGGCGGCCGGGGGTCAACCTCCGCAAGATTCCACTGGCGAAGCGGCGCATAAGTCCCCATATGTCGGGCCGAGAAGTGTGGAGGTTACCATGTCACTGCTGTTGAACATCATCTGGATCCTGCTGGGCGGCGCATGGATGGCCTTCGGCTGGCTGGTCGCGGCGGCGATCATGGCGATCACCATCATCGGCATTCCGTGGGCCCGCGCCGCCATCAACATCGCGCTCTATACGCTGATGCCTTTCGGCTACACCGCGGTGCCGCGTGACCGGCACACCGGCCAGGAAGACATCGGCACCGGGCCGCTGGGCACCATCGGCAATATCGTCTGGCTGGTTCTGGCCGGCTGGTGGCTGGCGCTGATGCATCTGATCTGGGCGCTGGCGCTGGCCATCACCATCATCGGCATTCCCTTCGCCTGGGCGCATCTGAAGCTCGCCGGCATCGCGCTGTGGCCGGTCGGCAAGATGATCGTACCGAAGGACCAGGCGGGCATGCCCGCGCACCCGCGCGTCTGATCAGGACACGCGCTTCTCGCGGAACGCGTCCACCGTGCGCATCACGCCACGCAGTTCCGCGAGACCCTTGAGCCTTCCGATGCAGGAATAGCCGGGGTTCACCTTCTTGCCGATGTCGCCGACGATCAGGTGGCCATGGTCCGGCCGCATGGGAATCTCACGGCCCTCGCGGGTTTCAAGATCGCGCAGCGCCGCCACCACGCCGACCATGTCGGTGTCGCCGTCCAGGTGCTCGGCCTCGTAGAACGAGCCATCCGCCTCACGCGTGGTGTTGCGGAGGTGGGCGAAGTGGATGCGGGGCCCGAAGTCCCGCGCCATCTTGACAAGGCTATTCGCAGGGTTTGCGCCATAGGAGCCGGTGCAGAGGGTGACGCCATTGGCGGGGCTCGGCACGGCATCGAACAGCTTCTGCGTATCGGCTTGCGTGGAGTTCACGCGCGGCAGGCCGAAGAGCGGGAAGGGCGGGTCATCCGGGTGGATGGCGAGCTTGATGCCGACTTCCTCTGCGGTCTGTGAAATTTCACGCACGAAGAGGAAGAGGTGCTCGCGCAGGCCTTCGACCGTTATGTCACGATACTCGTCGAGCTGCTTCAGGAAACTTGCGCGGTCATAGACCGTCTCGCGCGCCGGCACCCAGTCGATGAGGTTGCGCTCGAGTTGGGCGAGCTTGCTTTCAGGCCATGAGGCGAGGCGAAGCTTCGCGGCGGCGATGCGCTCGGCCGGGTGGTCGGCTTCGGCATTTCGGCGCTTGAGGATCAGAACGTCATAGGCGCAGAAGTCCACCATGTCGAAGCGCAGCGCCGTGCCGCCATTGGGGAGCGGCCAGTCGAGGTCCGTCCTCGTCCAGTCGGTGATGGCCATGAAATTATAGCAGCAGACCTTGATGCCGGCCCTGGCCACGGCGCGGAGCGAGGCCTTGTGGTTGTCGATCTTCTGGCGGAAGTCACCCGTGCGAGTCTTGATGGCTTCGGGCACGGCGATGCTTTCGACCACGTCCCAGCTGAGGCCGCCCGCCTCGATCTCCGCCTTGCGCTTCATGACTTCGTCATCGGTCCAGGCCTGGCCGCGGTTCATGTGATGGAGGGCGGATACGACGCCGACCGCGCCCGCCTGCCGCACATGGGCCAGAGTCACGGGGTCATCAGGGCCAAACCAGCGCCAGGTCTGCTTCATGGATGGGTGCTCCGGAAATGTTCGTAACTCTGCTTGCCGCCGTGGCGGATCAGGCTGTCGAGTGCGGCTGTGACGGCAGTGGTGAAACGGGGATCGGCTGACAAGTCGCGACCGAAGATCCTGTCGATCGAGAGGAGGGCAGGGGCGAGGCGCTGGGCGTCGAGGCCTGCGGCATCGGCCTTGGCGCGGAGTTCGTCCTTCAGCGGGTCGCGCACGTCAATGGCGTTGCCGGTCTCGTCCACGCCCGTCACGTAGCGCATCCAGGCGGCGACGCCGAGGGCGAGGCCATCGATGGGGGCGTTCGCCTTCAACCGGTCGCGGATGGTGCCGAGCAGGCGCTGGGGCAGCTTCTGCGAACCATCAATGGCGATCTGCCAGGTGCGATGGCGGAGGCCCGGATTGCGAAAGCGGGTGAGAAGGGCCTGCTTATAGGCGGAAACATCCGTCCCCGGAGGAACGGCGAGAGTCGATGTGACTTCCATATTCATCAGATGGCTGACGAAATGGGCAAGCGCCTCATCCTTCATGCAATCGGCAATCGTCTCGTGGCCCGCAAGGTAGCCGAGATAGGACATGGAGGAGTGCGCGCCGTTGAGGAGGCGCAGCTTCATCGTCTCGAAGGGCGCGATGTCGGTGACGAAGCGGGCGGCCCAGTCCGGCCGGCCTTGCGGGAAATGGTCCTCGATCACCCAGTCGGTGAAGGCCTCCGTCACCACGGGCCACTGGTCTTCGAGGTCCGTAGCGGCGGCGATGCGGGCGCGGTCGGCATCGGTGGTGGCGGGCACGATGCGGTCCACCATGGTGGCGGGGAAGGCGATGTGTTCGGCCACGTAGGCCCCGAGGTCCGGGTTGCGCAGGCTTGCGAGGCGCGTCACCACCTGGGCCACGGTGCGGCCATTGGCGGGGAGATTGTCGCAGCACAGAACGGTGAAGGGCGGCAGACCGCGGGCCTTGCGCGCGCGGATGGCCTCGACGAGGAAGCCGGGGGCGGAGCGCGGACTGTCCGGGTGGCTCAGGTCGTGGAGAATGTCCGGGTGCTGATCATTCAACTCACCCGTTGCCGGATCATGGCAATAGCCCTTCTCGGTGACGGTGAGGGAGACGATCTTGACGGACGGCAGGCACATCGCTTCGACGAGCGCCTGGGGGTTCTCCGGCGCGACGAGCACGCCGCGCAGGGACCCGATCACCCGGCAGCGCTCACCCTGCTCGTCTGACTGGGCCAGCGTGTAGAGGAAGTCCTGATCCTTTAGCGCTTCGCGCGTGTCGGGCGCGCGCAGGCTGGCGCCGAGGATGGCCCAGCGGCGATCACCCTTCGCCAGCACGGCATCGGTATAATCCGCCATATGGGCGCGGTGGAAAGCGCCTACCCCTAAGTGCACGATGCCGATATCCACAAAGGCAGGTTCATAGGGCAGCGTCTTGCAGGTGCTGAGTGAAAGTCTCGTCATCGGGGCACAGTGCTATTATACAAGCCCGACCCGCTCAAGAAGGATCGCCTGCCCATGCCCGAGATGATGCGCGCCGTGCTCTGCCGCAACCCCGGTGATCTTGAGATCGTCCAGTATCCGGTGCCGGAGCGGAAGCCCGGCGAGGCGCTGGTGAGGATCCGCCGGGTGGGCGTGTGCGGCACCGACATGCACATTTACCAGGGCAACCAGCCCTATTTCACCTACCCCCGCGTGATGGGGCATGAGCTTTCGGGCGAGATCGTTGAGGCGGACGCGGGTTCGGCGCTGAAGGCGGGCGACCCGGTTTATATCGTGCCCTATCTGCACTGCGGGCACTGCATTGCCTGCCGGGCGGGCAAAACCAATTGCTGCACGAGCCTGAAAGTTCTGGGCGTGCACATCGACGGCGGCATGTGCGAGTACCTCGCACTGCCCGAGACACACCTGTTCAAGGCAGACGGCATCACGCTGGACGAGGCGGCGATGGTGGAGTTCCTGGCGATCGGCGCCCATGCCGTGGCCCGCGCCCGCGTGAGGCCCGGCGCCCAAGCGCTGGTGGTGGGGGCGGGGCCGATCGGCGTGGGGGTGGCGATCTTTGCCGGCCTGAACGGCGCCGAGGTGACGGTGCTGGACGGGCGCGAGGATCGCCTCGCCTTCGCCAGCAGGCTGGAGGCCGTGCAGCACACGATCCGGCTGGGCGAGCATGATGTGGAGCGGATGAAGGACAATACGGCGGGCGAATTCTATGACGCCGTCTTCGACTGCACGGGGAGCCCCAAGGCCATGGAGCGGGGCTTCGGCCTCGTGGCGCATGGCGGCACCTATGTGCTGGTCTCCATCGTGCAGGGGATGATTTCCTTCAGCGACCCCGAGTTCCACAAGCGCGAGACCACGCTGCTGTCGAGCCGCAATGCGACGCTAACCGATTTCGCGACGGTGATGGCGGCCATGCGGGACGGACAGGTTCCGACGCGGGCCATCAAGACCCACAGCGCGCCGCTGTGGGAGGCTGGGACCCGCATGGCGGAATGGATCAGGCCCGAGGCGGGGACGGTGAAGGCGGTTCTGGAGCTTTAGCGACTGAATTCCATTGCAGGAAGAAAGTCCTTGACAGCGCGCGCTCGCTGTGCTAGAAAGGCGCATACTCGAAAATTGTGACTGAACAGCCCCGGGCGGGGGACCGCCGCGGGGTCTTTTTCGTTTTCGTCACCCCGGCGAAAGCCGGGGTCCAGCGATGGGGAGTTTCGTTGATGACCGCTCTACTTCAGCCCGGCCGCGCCGGCTTCGCCGAGGTCGCTTCGTTCCGCGATCTTGGCGTTTTCCTTGTTGCGTTCGGCTTGTGCCTCCTCGCGGCGCTTCATCACCTCGTAGATGATGGCGCCCAAGAGCGACATGCCGATGATGATGACGGCAAGCGCCGAGAGCACGGGCGTGGTGCCCTGGCGGACTTCGCCGGCGAGCACGGTGACCAGTGTCTTGTCAGCCAGGATGGCGAAGGTCGTGGTGTTGTAGTTCTCGAAGCTCGACAGGAAGGCGATGACGGAGGCCGAGATCAGCGCGGGCTTCAGGAAGGGCAGCAGGATGTGCCAGAACACCTGCGGGTGCGAGGCACCGAGGTCGAGGGCCGCTTCCTCCTGGGCGCGATCGAAGCGCTGCAGGCGGGCCATGATGATGAGCAGCGCATAGGCCGCGACGAAGCTGGACTGACCAAGGATCGACAGGATGACGCCCTTGTAGAACCACGCCTTGGTGACGTCCGTCATCCCCATCATGTCCTTCCAGAAGATGACGGTGGAGATGCCGATGATGACGCCCGGCGTGAGCACCGGCGAAACGGTGACCAGATAGAATGTGCCGCGCGCGCGGTGGTAGATCTGGCTCATGATGATGGCGGCGGCGAGCCCCACCGGCACCGAGACGGCGACGACGCCCAACCCGATGATGATGGAGTTGCGCAGACCCTCCATCATGGCGCGGTGGTTCCACAGCTTGACGAACCAGTCCAGCGTGAAGCCCTCGAAGGGGTAGGCGGTGGGATAGTTGGGCGTGTTGAAGGCGGTGACGCTCATCACCGCGAGGGGCCCGAAGAGGTAGAGGAAGAAGATGGCGATGTAGAAGCCGATCATCGCGCTCATGACGGTTTTGGAGCTCACTTGATCGTCTCCCCCAGCGACACCTTGAACAGCCTGAGCATGAGCATCACGAAGGCGATGCAGGCAGCAAGCAGGATGAAGGCGTAGGCCGCACCTCGCGGCCAGTTGAAGGCCTGGAAGAAGAAGTCGTAGACGATCGAGGTGAACCACAGCGTGGACGGCCCGCCGAGGAACTGGGGAGCGGCGAGCGAGCCCGCCGCGAGCATGAACACCATGGTGCAGCCGGACGCGATGCCGGGCTTGGCGTAGGGGATGACCACGTCGCGGTGGATCTTCCACCACGGTGCGCCCAAGTCACGCGCGGCTTCGATCTGGTTCTTGTCGAGGCTTTCAATCGCGTTGTAGAGCGGGAAGATCATGACGAGGAGGTAGGCGTAGGACAGGCCGACATAGAGGCCGACGTCGAGCGCCAGGAAATCGATGGGCTTCTCGGTGAGCCCCAGGCCCAGCAGCGCCTGGTTGATGAGACCCTTGGACGCGAGCAGCAGGCGCAGCGAGAAGGCGCGCAGGATCTCGTTCACCCAGTAGGGCACGATGAGCGCCAGCATGATGAGGCGGACCTTCTGCAGCGAGCCCGCCTGGGCCATGTAATAGGCCAGCGGATAGCAGATGGCGAAGTTGAAGGCCGTGACCACCACCGAGGTGAAGATGGTGAAGACGAAGGCGCCCATGTGGGTGGTGTTGAGTGACCCGTCCATCGGCTCGAAGAAGAAGGACTTGTATTGCTCGAGCGTCAGGTGGTCGTCAGGCCCGCCGCGCTGCATGGGCGGCAGCTTCGGGTGGAAGCTTTCGACCACCATGTAGAGATAGGGCAGCACCACGAGGAACAGCGACCAGAAGGCCACCAGCATGATGAAGGTGATGCCCAGCACCATGCCGTTGCGCTCGAAGAAGCTCTTGTGCGTGGGGTCATGCGCCAGCTTCTTCTCCGACCGCGCCATCACCCAGAAGATGGCGATGACGGCGAACGGGATGAGGAAGACGAGGAGACGGCTACTCACGGGCCATCTTCCCTTCCGGCAGCACCACGCCCATGGCGGGCTCGTAGTGGATGGCTGCCGTTTCGCCCTGGACGGGAATCTTGTGGCCGCCGTGGCGGGCCACGGTGACGGTGATGTCCTTCTTGGTGGCGCCCTTCAGGAAGACGTGGGTGGCGTTGCCTTCGAAGGCGCTTGAGATGGTTTCCGAAGCGAGCGTGGCATCCGAGGCGCCGCCACCGAGCCTGAAGCTTTCGGGGCGCACGAAGAGGATGGCCCTGTCGCCCGCCTTCAGCTTCTTGTCGTTGCGGCCGCGCAGCACGCCATGGGGGGTTTCGACCGCCGCATAGTCACCATCGGCCGAGACGACCTTGCCGGCGAAGGGATTGTTCTCGCCCACGAAAGAGGCGACGAAGGGCGTGTCCGGATGGTCGTAGACGTTCTTGCCATCAGACACCTGCTGGATGACGCCATCGGACATGACCGCGATGCGGTCCGACATGGTGAGCGCCTCGCCCTGGTCGTGCGTGATGTAAATGAAGGTGATGCCGACCTGCTGCTGGATGGCGCGAAGCTCGGTGCGCATGTGCTGGCGGAGCTTGAGGTCGAGGGCGGAGAGCGGCTCGTCAAGCAGCAGCACCTTGGGCTGGACAGCGAGTGCGCGGGCAATGGCCACGCGCTGCTTCTGGCCACCGGAGAGTTCGCTCACCAGCTTGTCGCCCTGGCCGGGCAACGCGATGAGGTCGAGCAGCTCGCCCGCCTTCTTCATGCGCTCAGCCTTCGACATGCCGCGCACGCGAAGCCCATAGGTGATGTTGTCGGCCACCGTCATCAGCGGGAAGAGGGCGAGGTTCTGGAATATCAGCGCCGTCGGGCGCTTGTTGGGGCCGATGCCGCCCATGTCCTGGCCGCCGATGCGGACCTTGCCGGCAGACGGATCGAGAAAGCCCGAAACGGTGCGCAGGATCGTCGTCTTGCCGCAGCCCGAGGGCCCGAGGAAGGAGAAGAACTCGCCGCCCTTGATGTCGAGCGTTGCGTCATCGACGGCCGTGAACTGGCCGAACCGTACGGTCACGTGATCAAGTTCTACGCCGGCGCTCATGCGCTCACCACCCCTGCTGTCTGTTCCGGGGGTCGTCTTACGCGACCTCTGACCGAATTTCTATCGAAGACCCACACAATTCAAGTAGGGCCAACCATTGCCTGAAAAAGAACCAGCCCCGCGATGCGGGGCTGGTTGCAAAGTGTCGTGACGCCGATCAGGCGGCCTTGAACTTGTCCGCGTACTGCGTGCGCAGCTCGCCGAACCAGGACGGCTCGGCCGGGCGGTGCCACAGGTTGGCCAGCGCGTCGCCGGGGAAGGACTCCTGGAAGTTCGCCTTGGCGGCCGGCGAGAGCAGCGCGTCGGCGCCAGTGACGGTCGGGTTGTAGCCCGAGCCCTCAGCGGCAGCGGCGGAGACTTCCGGCGTCTGCAGGTATTCGAGCAGGGCATAGACCTGATCGGTGTTCTTGGCTGCCTTGACGAGCGACAGGCCGTCGAGCCATGCAATGGCGCCTTCCTTCGGCGCCTGGTAGGACACGGGCTTGCCTTCCTTCTTGAGCGACAGCACGGGGCCATCCCAGGTCTGGCCGATCCACACGTCGTTCTCCATCAGGCCCGACTTGGTGTTGTCGGCTGAATCCCAGAACTGCTTGATCCAGGGCTTGTGCTCGATGGCGAAGGGGAGCAACTGGTCGTAGATCTTCTTGAAGCTGTCCGGATCCTTGAACGCGTCAAGCATGCGGTTGGAGGGCAGCTTGCCCGAGGCATCCATCCACAGGCCGATGCCGAGGAGCAGCGAGTGCGGGCGGCCCTGGACGTGGCCCTTGACGTCATCACCCCACAGCGAGCCGTAGCTGAGCTCGGCCGGGTTGCCCTTGTAGAGATCGGTGCGCCACGAGATGGCTTCCGAACCCCAGAGGTGCGGCAGGTGATGGAGACCGCCATCCCATTCCCAGAGCTCCTTGGAGCTGGCCAGCAGGCCGGGGATGATGTTGCCGACGTTCTTCAGCTTGGCCATGTCGAAGGGAGCGAGCACGCCCAGTTCCTTGAACTGGGGGGCGCGGTCACGCGTGGGCTGGCAGAGGTCGAAGCCTTCGCCGCCGGTGGCCTGCAGCTTGTTGATCTGCTCTTCGTTCTGCGAGAACGGGGTCTGGTTCACCTTGATGCCCGAGGCCTTCTCGAAGTTCTCGAGAACCGGAGCGGGGAATTCGTCCGACCACATAAGCAGGTTCAGCTCGCCCGAGGAGGAGAGCGCATTCTTGGTGTAGAGCGGGCCAGCGAGACCGATGGCGCCGAGGGCGACGGCCGATTTCATAAGGGTACGGCGCGACAGCGCCGCTGCGCGCAT
The DNA here is from genome assembly GCA_945889445.1 of Rhizobium sp. Q54. Lineage (GTDB taxonomy): Bacteria > Pseudomonadota > Alphaproteobacteria > Rhizobiales > Aestuariivirgaceae > Aestuariivirga. The sequence continues at coordinate 124,691 of CAMDBX010000001.1, read as the reverse complement.
GGTTTCCTGCGCGGGTGTAAGCTTCGTCATGCGAGAACGTCCTCCGTGTTTGGCACCTGCTTGAGTGCAGGTGCCTCAGTTGCGTGACCAGTCCGGTTCAGGTCCGGCTTCTGATGTCTTTCCAAGACATTATGACGATCATGTAACGGGAGGCAACGGGATTGTGCAGGTTTTGAAGGAAGTTAACGTTAGGACGCCTGCAGGTGTGGCTTTAGGTATTTTCAGGCGGCAACACGGTTGCGGCCGGCCTGCTTGGCTTCGTAGAGCTTGCCATCGGCGCGCGCCAACAGCGCGCTGGTGCCCTCGCTGCCCGCCAGTTCCGCCACGCCGAAGGAGGCGGTGACACGCAGCAGGGTGTTCGGCGCGCCGGGCTTTTGCCAGAATTGCGCCTCGAGCTGGGCCTTGATCTGGGCCGCCACCTTGGCGGCACTGTCCAGCGGCGTGGCGGGCATGACGATGGCGAATTCCTCGCCGCCGTAGCGGGCAACCGTGTCGCGTCCCTTGACGTTGCTGGACAGGACTTTCGCGAACCATTTGAGAACATCATCGCCGGCCGGGTGCCCATAGCGGTCATTGATCGACTTGAAGTGGTCAATATCCGCCAGAATGAGCGACAGGGGCTGCGCCGCGTTGCGGGCGCCGGCGAGTTGCGAGGCCAGCACCACGTCTAAGCCGCGGCGGTTCTTGAGGCCGGTCAGAGGGTCGCTCAGTCCTTGCGCCTGGGCGGTTGCGAGGTTGGTCTTCAGCTTTTCGATCTGGTGCTGCGAGGTTTCAAGGCTGGCCTGCAGGTTGGAGGTGCGGGCCTTCATGTTGTCATTCTCGATCATGAGGTAGGAGATGATGATGCGCACCTGCTCGGTGCGGAGGCTTTCGTGCAACTCCTCCTTGGCGCGCTCGAGGACGCTGGAGAAGTTCTCGTTGGCCACCGCGTGCTGGCGCAGCAGGCTGAGGAGCTTGCTCACCTCGCCCTGCACCGGATCTACAGAGGTTTCCGGCAGCGGCACATTGCCGTCAATATCTGCCGCCGCGGGCGCCGGGCGAGCCAGACGCAACGTGTCCCACAATGTGGCGAACAGCGTGGCGGCGATGAGCAGCGTCACCGCGCCGAGCTGCAGGGCCTTTTCATGAGGCAGGCTGCCCGGGCTGCGGATCAGATAGAGCGCAGCGAGCCCGGCGATGCCCGACACGACGGCAAGCATGATGCGCTGGATCGGGATCATGATGGGTGCAAGCCCGCAACGTTGGTTTGCGGAGAGGCTAGCCGCTGCGGCTTGCGGCAAACTTGCATGGCTCGCCTGCCCAAACTACCGCGTGACGGGAGGTTCTTGCCCCGGTAGCCTTCCGGCCAAAATGCAGCGCCCAAGGGAGGCCATCTTGCGCAAGAAGAACAAGACCATTATTACCTGCGCCATCACCGGCTCGATCCACACGCCATCGATGTCGCCGCACCTGCCGGTGACGCCCGACGACATCGCCCACCAGGCGATCGAGGCGGCGGAAGCCGGAGCCGCCATCCTGCATCTTCATGCGCGCGACCCTGAAAACGGCAAGCCCTCAGGCGACCCGGACACCTACAACCGCTTCCTGCCGCGCATCAAGCAGAGCTGCGATGCCATCGTGAACATCACCACGGGCGGCGGACAGGGCATGAGCATCGACGAGCGCATCAAGGCGGCGGAAGCGTTTTCGCCCGAGATGACCTCGCTCAACATGGGTTCGATGAACTTCGGCCTCTTCCCGATGCTCAACCGCTACAGCGCCTTCGAGCATGAGTGGGAGCGCGCGCATCTCGAGAACTCCAAGGACTTCATCTTCCGCAACACCTTCGGCGACATCGAGAAGATCCTCGAGCGGCTGGGCAAGGGGCACGGCGTGAAGTTCGAGTTCGAGTGCTATGACGTGGGGCACCTTTACACGCTCGCCCACTTCCTCGACCGCAAGCTTGTGACGCCGCCTTTGTTCGTGCAGACGATCTTCGGCATCCTCGGCGGCATCGGGCCCGACCCGCAGAACGTGATGGTGATGCGCGAGACGGCGGAGCGGCTGTTCGGCGACCAGTATTACTGGTCGGTGCTGGCGGCGGGGCGCTTCCAGCTGCCCTTCACCACCATGGCGGCGACCATGGGCGCCAACGTGCGCGTGGGCCTCGAGGACAACCTCTACCTCGGCAAGGGCCAGCTGGCGCCATCCAACGCGGCGCTGGTGTCCAAGATCCGGCATATCCTGGAGGAGCTGTCCTACGACATCGCCAGTGCCGATGAGGCGCGCGCCATGCTCGAGACCAAGGGTGCGGCAAGCGTGAAGTTCTGAGGCCGCAGAAGGTCACCTTGCCCCGGCTTGACCGGGGCACCCTCTCGGGCGCCGCAAGAGGATCGCCGGATCAAGTCCGGCGAAGGTGAATTGATAAGTCGCCCTGGGAGGGCCAATAAGGACCAGGCGCAGGGGAGGAAGCAATGGCCAAGCGGGTCATCGTCGTCGGATCGGGCATCATCGGAGCGTCCATCGCCTACCACCTGGCGAAGTCGGGCGCCGAGGTGAAGGTGATCGAGGCGGGCGAAACGGGCGGTCTTGCCACGCGGGCGAGCTGGGCGTGGATCAACGCCAGCTGGGGCAACCCCGAGCCCTATTTCCGGCTGCGCCTCAAGTCGATCGAGCACTGGCACAAGATGCAATCGGAGATTCCGCTGCTCGCCATCACTTGGTGCGGTGGCCTGATCTGGGACCTGCCGCCGGCCGAGCTCGACGCCTATGCCGCCGAGCGGGCCAAGTGGGGCCAGCCGCTGCGCAAGGTCGGGCGGGGCGAAATCCACGTGATCGAGCCCACCCTCACCACGGTTCCCGACTTCGGCTATTTCGCACCGGGCGAAGGCATGCTGGAGCCGCTGGCCACCGCCCGGGTGCTGCTCGATGCGGCCAAGGCGCTGGGTACCGAGGTGCTGGCCGAGACCCCGGTCAAGTGGCTGGCGGAGGAGCATGGCCGGGTTATCGGCGTGATGACCGACGTTGGCGTGATCCACGCCGACGAGACGGTGGTGGCAGCGGGCGCCCAGAGCGCGCAGTTGCTCGACAGCGTGGGTCTGACCTTCCGGATGACTGCACCCGCCGGGCTGCTGGCGCACTCGAAGCCCGCCCGGAAGCTGCTCAATGGCCTCGTCATGACGCCGGGCCTGCACATTCGCCAGACGGCGGAGGGGCGGATCGTGGCGGGCACCGACTTCGCCGGGGCCGACCCCGAGGGCAATGCCGTGGCGCTGGCCATCGACCTGCAGGCCAAGGTCGAGGCCATGGTCGAAGGGGCGGAGGGGCTGGGCCTCGACTTCTTTACCGTCGGCTACCGGCCGACGCCTGCGGACGGCTTCCCGGCCATCGGGCGGCCGGATGAGCGCAATGGCCTCTACCTGGTTGTCACCCATTCGGGCGTGACGCTGGCCCCGGCGTTGGGCCTGTTCGCGTCCCATGAAATCCTCGACGGGACACGCGACCCGCTGCTTGCAACCTTCTCACCGGACAGGCCGACACTCACATGACCATGCAGCCTCTGTCACACGCCCCGCGCGCCCTTCTCGCCGGGGTGAAGGCGGTTCTCACGGATATCGACGACACGCTCACCCTCCATGGCAGGCTTCCAGCAGAAGCCTTTGATGCGTTGTGGAAATTGCGCCGTGCAGGCATCAAGGTTGTGCCCATCACCGGGAGGCCCGCCGGATGGTGCGACCTGATCGCGCGACAATGGCCTGTCGACGGCGTGGTGGGCGAGAACGGCGCCTTCTACTTCCGCTATGACGAGGCGGCGAAGAAGATGATCCGCGTCTATGCGCAAGCACCCGAGGTGCGGCGCGCCAACAGCGAGAAACTCTGGAAGATCGCCAATCAAGTTCTGGCGGACTTCCCCGGCACGACCATCGCCTCCGACCAGGCCTATCGCGAGATCGATGTTGCCATCGACTTCTGCGAGGACGTGCCGCCCTTGCCGCTCGCCACCGCGCAGGCGATCGCCGAGGCCTTCCACAGGCAAGGCGCTGCCGCAAAGGTTTCGTCCATTCATGTGAATGCCTGGTTCGGCAATCATGACAAGCTCACCATGAGTGAGAGGTTCCTGGCCGAATCCTTTGATATCAGAGTCGAAAAGGACTTGAATCACATCGCCTATTGCGGCGACTCGCCGAATGATGCGCCGATGTATGCGGTGTTCCCGCTCGGCATCGGCGTGGCCAACATCAGGCCCTATGCCAAGCTGATGGCGCACCTGCCCAACTATGTGACGATGGGCGAGGGCGGGCATGGCTTCGCCGAATTCGCCGACGCCGTGCTGAAGGCGCGCGATGCGTGACACGGCCACAGGCCTTGCCATCGGCTTTGCCGGCGGACTGGCCTTTTGGGCGCTCGGGATCCCCGCGCCCTGGCTGGCGGGGAGCATGATGGCGGCAATCGTGGCCGTGTTCTCGAAGGTGAAGATCGGCATGCCGGACTTGCTGCGCGCCGTGGCCTTCATCTTCCTCGGCATCCAGACCGGCACGGCGGTGTCGTGGGACACGGTGGACCGCGCCATCCACTGGCCGCTGTCCATCGCCTTCCTCTGCCTCACCGTGGTGGCCGTGACCTGGGCCTGCACCGCCTATTACATCCGGCGCAGCGGGTGGGATGCGGCCACCGCCCTGTTCGCCAGCCTGCCAGGCGCGCTGTCGCTGACGCTGCTGCTGGCCAGCGGCACCAAGGCCGACATGCGGCGGGTGACCATTGCGCAATGCATCCGGCTGTTCTTCCTGGTGGCGGCGCTGCCCACCGTCATCACCTGGCTGAGGCCACCGGAAGACAGTGTCGTCATGACGCTTGGTCAAATTGGCAGTGTGTGGGACATCGTGCTGCTGGTCGCCGTGTCCACGGCGGCTGGCTATGCGCTGGAGTGGCTCAAGGTGCCGGCGGGGCTGATGCTGGGACCTATGCTGGCCAAGCGCGGGGCTGGAACTTTCGGGCCTCATCTCGGGTGCTGCGCCGGCCTCCATCCTGATCCCGGCAAATGTGGTGCTGGGGGTGATGATCGGGACGCGCTTCTCGCATTTCACCTTCCGGGAGTTCCGCGCGGCGCTGGTCGAGGGCTTCTCGGGGTTCCTGATCGCGCTGGTCATCGCCATGGCCGGTGCAGGTGTGGCGGCCTATGTCTCCGATCTTCCCTTCGCGCTCACGCTGCTCGCCTTCTCGCCGGGTGGCCTCGATGCCATGACCATCATGGCGTTCTCGCTCAACCTCGACCCGGCCTATGTGGGCGCCCACCAGATGGCGCGCTACCTCGGCCTCGCCCTGCTGATGCCCGCAGCCACGGCCTACGTGCTGCGGCGCATGGGGGGTCACGGCGATGTCACTTCTCCCACTGACCCTTCGCGGCTACAGGACAGGTGATGGACCATCTCTCGTCGCTGCTGGCCTACAAGATCATTGCGGTGCTGGCCTGGCTGGTGCTGCTGCTGGTGGCCGAGCGCATGTTTCCGATGGCCCGGGTGGTGGGCGGGCTGAAGCGCGTGGCCAAGAACCTGTCGCTCGCCGGGTTCAATGCGCTGGTCTCGCCGCTGATCGTGGTGCCGGTTTCGGCTTATGCCGCCTCGCACGCGCTGGGCTGGCGGCCAGAGTGGTGGGGCGGCTGGACCGGGCTGGTGCTCGACATCCTGGTGCTCGACCTGTGGATCTACTGGTGGCACCGCGCGAACCACAGGTGGCCGCTGTTGTGGCGCTTCCATGAGGTTCATCACTTAGATGAGTTTCTCGACGCAAGTTCAGCGCTGCGCTTCCATTTCGGCGAAGTGGTGATCTCCTCGCTGGTGCGGGCGGCAGTGATCCTGGCGCTTGGCGTTCCGCTCATGAGCGTCGTCGTGTTCGAGACGCTTCTGGCCTTCAACACCATGTTCCACCATTCCGACCTGCGGCTGCCGAAGCGGCTGGAGCGGGCCTTGTCCTTTGTGATCGTCACGCCGTCGATCCACTGGGTGCACCATCATGCGATCCGGAGCGATACGGATTCGAACTATGCTTCGCTGCTCTCCGTCTGGGACCGGCTGTTCGGCAGCCGCAGCGCCACTGTGCGCACGCCGGAGATGGCGATCGGCACGCAAGAACTGAAGGACAGGGGCATTGCCGGATTGCTCGCGCGGCCTTTCGAGCCACGCTAGGATCAGTGTGACGATGGCGCGGGCCATCCAATGATGGGTGTGACATGACGCAGTGGACGAAGCGATTTTCACTTGAGGGGCGCCGCGCCCTGGTGACGGGCGCCAGCAAGGGCATTGGCTTCGAGACCTGTCGCGTGCTGGCCGATGCCGGGGCCGACATCGCCGCGGTGGGCCGCGACGAGGCCGGGCTGGCGGAGGTGTGCGAGGCAGTCGAGGCACTGGGGCGCAGGTGCGTTCCCATCACGGCCGACCTCGCCACCGTGGAGGGCCCGCGCGCGGCGGCGCGCGCGGCCCTCGAGGCGTTCGGCACCATCGACATTCTCGTCAACAATGCCGGCGTCACTACCATCAAGTCGATCATCAACACGCCGGTCGACGACTGGGAATGGGTCAACAACGTGAACCTGCGCGCCCCCTACCTGCTGGCGCAGGCGTTGGTGCCGAAGATGATCGAACAGCGCTTGGGCAAGGTCATCAACATCTCGTCCCAGTCGGGCGTGGTGGCACTTGACGACCATGGCGCCTATGGCGCCTCCAAGGGCGGGCTCAACATGCTGACCAGGGTGATGACGGTGGAGTGGGCCAAGCACAACATCCAGTCCAACTCCATCTGCCCCACCGTGATCCTGACGCCGATGGGCGAGATGGTGTGGGGCGATCCGGCCAAGGGCGACCCGATGAAGGCCAAGATTCCGGCCGGACGCTTCGGCCGTACCACCGAGGTGGCGGACCTCATCCTGTTCCTCGCGTCCTCCGCCTCGGATATGATCTGCGGCCAGACCATCCTGCTCGATGGCGGTTTCACCGCGCAGTAGGGCGCACAGGCTGGAAAACGGGTGGCGTTGCCGCGGCTGTCGGTGCATATGGCCCTGATCTCACAGAGGTGACGCTGGTGGCAGCACGGCAGGCAACGGAGGATCTGGAGCGGTGGCAAATGGTCCTCGACCGCGATGCCCGCGCCGATGGCCAGTTCTGGTATGGCGTCGCGACGACCAGCATCTATTGCCGGCCGCAGTGTCCGTCCCGCCGGCCGAAGCCGGAGAACACAAGATTTTTCATGACGCCGGAAGCGGCGCGCGCGGCGGGGCTGAGACCCTGCAAGCGCTGTCGCCCCGACAAGGAGCAAGACCACGATGGCAAGCCCTGAACTCACCGCCCGCATCGATGCCCTGCGCGTCGAGGTGGCGGCGCTGATCGACAATCCGAAATCCAAGCTGACGCCGAAGCAGAAGGCGGCGCTGAAGGAGATTTCGCAGCTGCTGTCCGAGGCGGCCGACGAGGCGGAAGAGGCCGGGCTCTAGGCGGGTCTTCCGCGGCGTCCTCTTGCGTCCCCGGCATGTCCGGGGAATGCTGCGGGCCGGCCCCAGCGGCTGGCACGGGTTCTGCACGGCTCTGGCCGGAATGGGGCCTGCCCCAGTTCCGCCGTTCCGGTTTGGGACAGGCGAGGGCAGGTGAGGAGTCTGCAAGCGTGGTGAAGTCCGCGGTGAGACAGGATCGGGACGGTCTGGCGGATGCCCTCCGCGAGGCCCGGCTCGCCGAGGCGGCCCATTTCGAGGCAGCCCTGGACCTGCGCGATTCCAAGACGCTGCGCCTGCAAATCCTCAAGGATGAGCTTGTACCCACCGTCCAGTCCTCGCCCGAGGCCCGGGACCTGTTCGACCTTTCGCTGCTGCCGGGCGATCCCCCAAAACTCTGGGTTGATCTGACCGCCTATGTGGTGATGGAGCCTGACCACCGCACCTACCGCGTGCTGCAGGACCGGCAGGACAGCCGCGACATTCTGTTCGAGGGCAGGGACCGGGATGAGGCCGCCGCCGCCATCCGCCGCCACATGGCGCACCGGTTGGTTGCACGCGAGCGGCAATTCGCCACCCCGGGGCCAGTTTCGTCCACTGGATACAGTTCCGCCACCCTGATTCTGGCATGGGTGTCGGGCTTCGCCTTCGGGGCCTTGGCGCTGGTTGCCGCAGCTCTTTATTTCGGTCTTTTAAAGTATTGATTTGTATTAACGATTTCCTGCTGTCCCCAGTTCGTAACAAACTGAAACAGTAATTGATTTCCCCGGACTCAGGTGGGCTGTTACGAAAAATTACCGTATGCCACCTACAACCGCGACGTTTGAGCGGCTTCGGACAATGAAGTTGGAATTCGCAGGGTATCGATTGCATGCAGAGCGCTTTGAAGCGGAACGCTGAGACCGAGACGTCCGTATCGGTCACCCCGACCTCAAATCGCAGCCTCGCTCAGAAGCTCGGTGGCTTTGCCACGCTGACCGAAGGTCTCGACTATGCGGCCAAGGGCGTTACCGGCTTCAATTTCTATTCCCCGCGTGGAGCTGTGCAGAGCGTTCTGCCCTACGCCGAGTTGCGCCACCAGGCGATCTCCACGGCTCGCAAGCTTCTCTCGCTCGGCCTTAAGCGCGGCGACCGTGTTGCCGTCGTCGCCGAGACAGGCCCCGAGTTCATGGCGGTGTTCTTCGGCTGCCAGTATGCCGGGCTCATTCCCTGCCCGATGCCCTACACCATGTATATCGGCGGCAAGGACTCCTACATCGACCGCGTGGCCGGCATGCTCGCTGCCGCCAAGGCCCAGACCGTGGTGACGGGCGAGGATCTGCTCGGCCACATTTCCGAAGGCGCCGCGCGGGCCGGTGCGCGCCGCGTGCTGACCCACGCCGAACTGCAGGCACTGCCCGAGGCCGCCACCAAGCTCGAGGCTTTCAAGGCGGATGAAGACGCCTATATCCAGTATTCCTCGGGTTCGACGTCGAACCCCAAGGGCGTTCTGATCTCGCAGAAGGCCATCATGTCCAACACGCGCGGCATTCTGCGCGATGGCATGCGCATCACCCCCGAGGATCGTGCCTTCTCGTGGCTGCCGCTGTATCATGATATGGGGCTTGTCGGTTTCTGCCTGTCGGCCACCATGGGCCAGGTGAGCGTCGACTTTCTCGCGACCACCTCATTCGCCCGCCGCCCTGCGCTGTGGCTGAAGCTGATGTCGGACAACAAGTCGACGATCACCTATTCGCCGAGCTTTGGCTATGACCTCGCCGCCCGCCGCATCAACGGCGATGCGGTGGCCCTCGACCTGTCGCGCCTGCGCATCGCTGGCATCGGTGGCGACATGGTGCGCGCCGACGTGCTGGAGAGCTTCGCGGCTCATCTTTCCGTTGCCGGCTTCCGCTCGCACGCCTTCCTGCCGAGCTACGGCATGGCCGAAACGACTCTGGCCATTTCCTTCATCGACCCGGATGCGCCCATCCGCGTTGACTCAATCGACCGCCAGGCCCTTAAGCATGAGGGCAGGGCCGTTCCGGCCCGTGGCGCAAATGCCCGCAGCTTCGTGGTATGCGGTCGCCCGATGGACGGCAGCACCGTCGAGATCCGCGACGCGCGCGGCAACGTGCTGGGTGCGCGCGCTGTCGGCCGCATCTTCGTCAACACGCCGAGCCTGATGTCCGGCTACTATCACAATGACGAGGCGACTGCCTCGGTGATTGGCCAGAACGGCTTCCTCGACACCGGCGACATGGGTTACTGGCTGGACGGCGAGATCGTGATCACCGGTCGCGCAAAGGACCTGATCCTGCATAACGGCCGCAACATCTGGCCGCAGGACATCGAATGGGCCGCCGAGCAGATCGAGCCGCTGCGCTCGGGTGACGTTGCCGCCTTCGCCGTCGAGAATGACGAGGGCGAGGACGAGGTGACGGTGCTGGTGCATTGCCGCGTACAGGACGGCGCGTCCGTCGAGGCGCTGCGCCACGAAGTGGCCGCCGTGGTGCACCGCTCCGCAGGCGTTGAATGCAAGGTGGTGATGGTGCCACCGAAGAGCCTGCCCTTCACCTCCTCGGGCAAGCTGTCGCGCGCCGCCGCCAAGCAAAAGTTCTTGTCGGGCGAGATCGCGGAAGTGACGTCGCTGTCGCTGAGCGCCGCGATCGCCAGCCTCGAGGCCGCGCTCTGAGGCGGCTTCGGCCGCCGCACAGAACATCATGAGCAAGATCATCGCCATCACCGGCGCCACGGGCTTCGCCGGTCGGCACGCCGTAGCCGAATTGCTGCTGCGCGGCCACCGCCTGCGCGCGCTGGTGCGCAGTCCGGAGAAGGCAGGCCTGCCCGAGGGCGTGGAACTGGTGAAGGGCGATCTCGCCGACGCCGAGGCGCTGGTGCAGTTGACCGATGGCGCCGACGCCATCGTCCATCTTGCTGGCGCACTGACGGGCCTCGACTGCGCGGCGTATTTTAGTGTCAACGAACTGGGCACCCGGGCGCTGGCGGACGCCGCGCAACGGGCCGGCGTGCGGCGCTTCGTGCACATTTCCTCGCTCGCGGCGCGCGAGCCGCAGCTGTCATCCTATGCCGCCAGCAAGCGGGCCGGCGAGGATATCGTGCGGGAGCGCATGGCGGCTCTCAACGCCATTCTCATCCGGCCGCCGGCTGTTTATGGCCCCGGCGACCGCGGCACGCTGCCGCTGATCAAGGAACTGACGCGCCCCGTGGCGGCCATTCCCGGCCTGCCGAATGCCCGGTTTTCGCTGATCCATGGGCGTGACCTTGCCCGCATCATCGCGATTGCGGTGCAATCGGACCAACAGGGCCTGCATGAGGTGAGCGACGACAAGCCGGGCGGCTATGGCTGGGGCGACCTGATCAGCACCGCCTCCGGCTTCCGGGGGGCACCAATTCGCCCGATCTTTCTGCCTCGCGCCCTTCCCGCCGCGGTGGCCGGGCTGGCCGAAGGCCTGTCGCGGCTGACGGGCAAGCCTGGCATGGTGAACAGCGGCAAGATTGCCGAGCTCTATCATCCCGACTGGGTGGCCCGCGCCGGCACCCTGGCGCTGGCCGACCCCACCTCCTTCAACACGGGTTTTGCCGAAACCGTGACCTGGTACCGCAATGCCGGGTGGTTGCCTCGGGGGCGCGGCACCGATACAAGAACGCCAAGTTCAAGGACGTCTCAATGACCGACACCGTCTCCCAACTCTGCACGTTGCTCCAACCGTTCAATACCAACGGCTCGGCCCTCTCGGCCGCAACCGACATCTCGACCGACCTCAACATCGACTCCGTCACGGTGATGGATTTCGTGATGGAGGTGGAGGACCACTTCGACATCGAGATCCCGCTCAACGTGCTGTCGGAAACACGCACGGTGGCCGACCTCGCAAAGGTCGTCGAGGCCCGGACAAAGAAGGGGTAAGGCATGGACCTTCTCGCCAAGCTCGCGACGACTGCCGAACGCCACGCCCGCATGAAGTTTCTGGGCGGAGACGCCGTGGGCGTCGTCAACGAGAAACTGATCTCGCCAACCCGCGCGCTGATCGACGGCCGCGAGACCATTCTCGCCGGCACCAACAACTACATGGGCATCACCTTCGATGCCGAATGCATCGCGGCGGGCCAGAAGGCGCTGGCCGAGTTCGGCACCGGCACCACGGGCTCGCGCATCGCCAACGGCTCCTTCGCACTTCACAAGCAGCTCGAGACCGAGTTTGCGACCTTCCTTGACCGCAAGCACTGCATTGTCTTCACCACCGGCTACCAGGCGAACCTCGGCATGATGTCGGGCCTCGCTGGATCGCGCGACACGATCTACCTCGACGCCGACTCGCACAGCTCGATCTATGACGGCTGCACGCTGTCGGGCGCCAAGCTGGTGCGCTTCCGCCACAATGATGCCGCCGACCTCGACAAGCGCCTGACCCGGGGCGAAGAAGATGGCGGCGGCAAGCTCGTCGTGCTCGAAGGCATCTACTCGATGATGGGCGACAGGGCACCGCTGGCTGACTTCATCGAAGTGAAGAAGAAGCACGGCTTCCAGCTGCTGGTCGACGAGGCGCACAGCTTCGGCGTTCTCGGGCCCCATGGCCGCGGACTGGCCGACGAGGCCGGTCTTGAGAAGGAGGTCGACTTCGTTGTTGGCACCTTCTCGAAGAGCGTGGGTGCCATCGGCGGCTTCGGGGCGGGCGACCATCCCTATTTCGAATATCTGCGTTATGCGATGCGGCCCTACATGTTCACCGCATCGTCCTCGCCGGCCTCCATCGCCACATCGCTTGCGGCGATCCGCAAGCTCGCGGCGGAACCGCAGCGGCGCAAGAAGCTGGCCGAAAACTCGGCACGGCTGTTCCATGGCTTCAAGGACCTGGGCCTCGAACTCGGATGCGATGTGGTGAGCCCTGTCGTGGCAGTGCGCTGCCCGGACGAGCCTTTGACCATTTCCATGTGGGGCGCACTGCTCAAGGCAGGCGTCTATGTCAACATCGCGCTGCCGCCGGGCACGCCCAACAAGCTGTGCCTGCTACGCTGCTCCGTTTCAGCCGCGCATTCCGACGCCGAGATCGACCGCATCATTGAACTGTTCGGCGCGGTGGTGGCGCAGGGCCACGGCAAGAAGGTCGCGAACGGCTAGGCGATCGCGATGTCCCCTGTCCGGCCAGGCGAAGGCCGGGGCGGAAGTCTAGCGTCTGATGAAGGTGAACTCGGTGCCGGTTTCCAGCCGCAGCGGCTCATCCTTGGGTGGGGGGAAGAATTCACCGTCAATCACGAACATGACGTCCGATGCGACGGAGAGTTGCTCGGAGCAGAAGCTCGCGGCGCCAGCAGGGCTTGCGTGGTTCTCGCCACCGTACATGATGGGCAGCATCCAGCGCAGCACCGAAGGCACGGGATAGGGGATCACCGTCGTCCGGATGGGCGCCGTCTTGCCGCCCCAGAAGGGGTGGCACTTCAGCAACAACGTATCGAGTGTCGTCGACATCTGCAGGAGCTGCGTTCCCTCAGCCAGACGGCGGCCGTTGGCATCGACCGAAATCGCATAGGGGCGGTCGAAGCGCGCATCGTCCTTCCCGTCAGGTGCAGAGAACATGTATTTGCGCACCGCCGTCAGCAGTGTCTTGGCCACAGCCCATTGTCCCTTGACGCCCTGTTCGTTGAAGGCGCGCTGGCAGTAATGCGTGGCGATCGACATGGCGCCAGTGGCCACGAACATGCCGTGGCGCAGTTTGCCGTCTCCGGGGTTCACGCAGCGTATGGTGTTGCGGGTGGCAAGCCTTCGTGCTTCCGGCCGCCTGAGGAACGCCGCCTGAACATCGATCGAGCGGTTTACGAAGCCCAGGTCATTGGCGCTGAGATTGGTCGTGCCGTGCGGCAGCAGGCAGATTCGGGGCTGCTGTGAAAAGAGCGGCCGCTCGGCGATCTGGGTGAGGATCTCCTGGATGGTGCCGTCACCCGAACTGATGAACAGGTCGGTCACCTGCTCCTGTGCCATGCTGGCGATCACGTCCTCGAGATGCGCGAAGTGTTCGAGCACGTGCAGCGAAATGCCGGGATCACCCTTCAGCTTTTCGGCCAGCGCCTGGCCCTTGCCGCTGCCCTTGCCGGAGCGCGGATTGACGATCAGCCCGGCACGCCGCGGCCGCCCCGTCACACTGTCTCCGACCTGAGCGTCATCACCACGGCGAGGGACCCGAAGGCGAGGATCGGCAGCCACGCGGCAAGCCATGGCCTGACGAAGCCAAGCTCGCCCATGGTGAGCGATATGCCATCAACGATGAAGTAGACGAAGCCAATGCCGACACCGACCGCGAACAACGCGCCAAGGCCACCACCGCGGCGGAAGCGGGTGGCCAGTGGAATGCACAGGCCCATCATCAGGAGGCCCGAGAAGAACAGCGAGACGCGCTTGTTCGCCCAAGTTTCATAGACCCATACAGGCCGGATGCCGAAGCCTTGGTTATCGATGAAGTAGAAAAGCTCCGACAAGGACATGTCCTCTGGCGCACCGGAACGTGCGCCGGCCTGGGCGGGCTTCATGGCACCAGAGTAGACCAGGGTTTCAAGACGCGACGGCTGGAGATTGTCGCGATAATAAACCAGCACCTGGGACAGCGTCCAGCGGCCCTCGAAAAGCGTCGCCTGCTTGGCATAGATCTGCTCATGCAGAAGGCCTTGTTCGTCGCGGCGGAAGATGATGACACCGTCGAGCTCGGTCGAATCGGCGTTGGCACTTTCCGCCCGGAGGATGTCCGGTCCCGCCCGCATCCAGATCGGGTCCTTCTCGCCAAGCTTCAACTTTTCTGCGCCATAGTCGCCCACGCCCCAGTCGCGCAGTTGCGGGATGGTGGCGGGAATGGCTGAATCCGAAAGCATGAAATTGATCGCGCCTGCCACGAAGGCCAGCGGCAGCAGCATGATGATGAGTCGCGCCGGTGAAATTCCCGCCGCCCACATCGCCGCCATCTCGTTGCGGTAGCTCAGTTCGGTGAGGCTCAGCAACATGGCGAGCAGCATGCTGATGCCCATGTAGTTCACCAGCACGGACGGAGCGCGATACAGCATGTACTGCAGCAGGATGGTCATGTCGTTGGGGCGCAGCGTCTGCAGGTCCTTGGCATTGGTCAGGACGTCGAGCGACAGGACGAAAAAGGAGATGCCGAGAAGGATGCCGAAGAAGCGAATGGCGACCATGCGGTTCAGCATCAAGCCGATGATCTTCATCATGTCGGTCTTCCCCATCCAAGACGGTACACAACGCTGCGACGCAGGTTGCCGAAGAACTCACCCACGCGGTCGATGGCGGCGCTGACCGGATCGTTGCGCAGGGTGAAGCAAGTGCCGATGTAGCGCCAGGCGGCAAACGCGGCAAGCAGCAGGCAGGGCAACCACATAGTGAGCAAGGGCGAGGCCACCCCGTGATTGGCCAATGAGGCACCCTGGTGGATTATCTCGTTGTAGACGACGATCAGCACGAGGGCGACGCCAGTGCGGAAGCCGCGAGCGCTGCGCCGCGAACCCACCGCGAAGGGAATTGCAAGATAGGGCAGGATCAGGATGCTCACCGCCATCACCAGTCTCTCGCTCAACTCTGAGCTGACGTCCTCAGGGCTCGATTTTGGCGGTGGGTTCTTGAGCGCGGTAAACAGTTCGGGGAGCGTCAGTTCACGCTCGTCCTCGCCGCGCAGCCGGAAGATGTCATCGGAAATGCGGCCGAGCGGCGTATCGGCAAGTGCGAATTTGGTGGCCTCGCCGATGGCTGGCTCCTTTGAGGTGACATCGGGCCTGGTCTTGAAGGTGAGGCGGTGGCCGTCCTCGAGGTGCAGCATAGGCCGTTGGCCTGCAGGGTTGTCGACGAGCGAGCCGCGCGAGGCTGTGACGGTGTCGGACCCCTTTGCTCCATTGTCTTCGAAGATGAACACATGCTCGAACGCGTTGGTGCTGCGGTCCAGCTTGTCGATGACGAAGGTGCGGTCGCCTGCCTGCATGAACACGCCTTCTTCCGCGAGGTAGAAGACTTCCACGTTCTGGATGTCGAACACCACCGAGCGATAGGCATAGCGGGCATAGGGCTGGATCCATCCCATGATGAGCATGGAGATGATGCTGATCAGCACACCCATCAGGATCACCGGGCGGGCCATGCGGTTGAGGCCTACGCCCGAGGCCATGAAGGCGTCGGTCTCGGAATTCTCCGACATCTTGCCGAATCCCAACAGCAGACCGAGAAACAGCGCGGCCGGCAGTGCCGTGCCCAGGTAATGCGGCACAAGATAGGCCAGCATCTCGAACACGACCGAGAAGGAGTTCTTCTTGCCGAGCGTGGTGTCGAGCAGGCGGACCATGCGGTCGGCCAGCAGCATCAGCAAGCCGATCACCAGCGCGCCCGCGAGTGGCAGCGATACTTGCCGCATGACATGCCTGTCGAGGATGGGGAGCAGCAAGGTGGGTTTCAGCTTCCGGAAGAGAGGGGGATCGTCAACCGGCGCAATCTAGCCAGCCAGCGATCAGGATGAAAGGGTGAATTCAGTCAGGGGGGCGACCTGACGGCTGGCTGGATCATAGCGGCGGATCGACACGTCGATCTGCCATTTTCCCGCCAGACGCTGGATCCGGTACAGGTTCCATGCGGCCAGGGGGTGGTGCTGCTCCTCGATCAGGGAGGCCGAGGGCACCCCCAGCACATGCACCGCGCCGAAGCGGGAATTGAGGGTGTTCAGCATGTGCTCATGGTTGTGGCCGTGGAGTACCAACTCTGCGCCCTGCGCTTCCAGCACGTCGCGCAGCGGGGCGGCGTCGATCAGCGCCTTGCGCGGGCTGGCCAGCCCGGGCAGCGGCGGGTGGTGGATCATCACCACGCGCGCATAACCGCGCTCGCGGAGGTCCGAAAGAAGATGGGCGAGCGACTTCAGTTGGGTGCGGCCCAGCTGGCCCGAGGCCCGGTGGAGGGGTTGCGGCGCGGCCGTCGAGACGCCGATAAGGGCGACGTTGCGGCGGAGCCTCACATAGGGGAAGGGTGTTGTGATCTGCGGCGAGTCCTGGGTGAGGGGCACGCGCATGTCGCCCTGCATGTAGGGCGCGAGGTGAAGCAGGCCATGCTCCCACGCCATGCGCACGTAGCAGTCATGGTTTCCTGGCACGAAGCTGATCCAGTCTGGCGTGCCGAAGGCGTTCATCCAGCGAGATGCCGCCACGAATTCCTCGCGCGCCGCGACGTTCACGATGTCGCCGGTCAGCGCCACATGGTCTGGTGCCTCGCGCACGATGTCGGCAGCGATGGCCAGGGCCACGGCGGGGTTGTGCACGCGGTGACGACTGAGCCGCCAGTTCATGACGCCTATCGTTCGTTTCAAGGCAAAGTGCCTGTGCGCCGATCCGGCGGGCAGTGGGCCAAGGTGAAGGTCGGAAAGATGGGCGAGGGTGAACACGTGAGCTGGCAAACTTCTGGCTGACACACACTGGAACGGGGCAGCGCGGCGCTGCCTGACGCGGGTAGCGCCTAACCGATTAACTTCTCATAAATGCGATAAGTCTTGTAGGGCCGGCCACCGAAGGCTTCGATCATGCGGCGCATTGGCATGTTGTCTTCGAGGATCCATGAGGCCTCGCCCTTCGTGGTGCCGCGGCCGACGTGAAAGTTCCGGACGCGGGCAATCACCGCCATGCCGAGCACGGCGCCGGTGGCTGTGCCGTGGAACTTCTTGCGCAGTCCCATGAGCGGCATGCGCACCGACTGAGGTGGCTTCGCGTAAAGGCTCCATGCGATCTTCGCCCAGCCGAAGGGCAGGAGGCGGCCCTGCAGACCGGTGAGCCAGTCATTGATGTTGGGCAGGGTAATGGCCATGGCCGCGGGCTCGCCCTTATATTCGGCGATCGCAATGTAGTCGCCGCTCACCAGGAATTTGAGATTGTTGGCGAGCGCCATCATCTCCTCTTCCGTCCAGGGAACGAAGCCCCAGTTTTCGGACCATGCATCGTTGGCGATGGAAACGACGGTGCGCAACTCCTTCAGCAGTTGCTTCTTGTCAAGCGGGCGCAGCGTTACGTCCGTGTCGGAGAGCGCCTTGTCATAGGCCGACTTGAGGGCGCGCGGTATCTCGGGCGCTGCGAAAAGGTCATAAGCGATGACGTCCTTCGCCTTGGCGAAGCCAGCCTCTTCGATGCGCTGCCCATAATAGGGGCGCGCATGACCCATCAAAACCGAAGGCGGCGTCTCGAAGCCCTCGACGAGGAGGCCGGTTTCATCGTTGATCGAGAAGCTGAATGGGCCCTGAATGGCGGTGGCACCGCGCTGCTTCAGCCAGGCACCTGCGGCGTCAAACAGGGCGGCGAAGACCGCGGGGTCATTTTCGGCTTCGATGAAGCCGAACTGGCCAACGCCGTCTGCGTGGCGCTCGCTGCGCAGACGGCAGAGCTGCGCGGAGATGCGGCCTACCGGCCTGTCGCCGCGAAACGCAAGGAAGAGTTCGGCATCGGCATGCCGGAAATAGGGATTCCGCTTCGGGTCGATATGCTCCAGGCGCTCGACATAGAGCGGCGCCACCCAGTTGGGATCGTCGGCATAGATCGCGAACGGTACGTCCAGGAAGACCCGAAGGTCTTCCTTGCCGCGCACCGGTCGGACGCTGACGGACTGGCTCATGGCTACGGCTTAACAAGCGGGCCCGCGGAACTCAAGCTTGGCGAGGACGGAACGAGGGGCTAACCATCTGCCATGCCAGAGCGCCTTAAAGCCATGCTGTTCCGGGTTGTGAAACCTGTCCTGCGGGTGGCCTATCGCCAGACGCGTGGCATGACGCTGGGCACGCGAATCGTGGTGCTGAAGGCGAATGCAACAGAAGTCCTTCTGGTGCGGCACGGCTATGCCCCAGGATGGCTGCTGCCGGGCGGCGGTGTCGAGCGCGGCGAGGCGCTGGCCGATGCCGCGTTGCGCGAACTGCGCGAGGAGGCGGGGATCGTGGCGGAGGAGGCCCCGGTGCTGCATGGCGTTTTCCTCAATGACGCGCAGTTCAGGGGCGATCACGTGGCCTGCTTCGTGGTGCGGCGGTTCCGCGAGGATGACTTCACGCCCAGTGCCGAAATTGCGGAGGCACGGTTCTTTGCCACTGCGGCGCTTCCAGAAGGGACCACCCCGGGAACCCGGCGGCGCATCACGGAAGTGCTGTCAGGGGCAACTCCGTCGCGGATCTGGTGAAGCTTTACCGAACCTTGACGTTCGGCCAGCTACAAGCTAAGGCGCGCAGGATGATCGGCTTGGACCATATCAACCTGCGACGACGAGCCCGCGCCACGCGCGGCAGCGCGCGCGCCTGAACGCGTCCGGTCAACCCTTCCGCACAGACGTCTTCGTCAGCTGCGTCCGGGGCTTTCGGGCGCCAGTCCTGAAGTTCTGATTGTCCGAGATCCTGCCCATGTGCGGCCCCATCACCTGCGAAGACACGACCTCTCACGACCATGATGCCATCGAGCACCTGCTCGACCTCGCCTTCGGCTCCGGCCGCAATGGCAAGACATCCTACCGCCTGCGCGAGGGCAACAGCGCCGTTCCCGGCCTTTCAATGGTGACGCGTGACGCGGGCGTGGGTGTTTCCGGCACCATCAGCTTCTGGCCACTGGCCATTGGGGTGCGGCTGTCGCCCGCCCTGCTGCTGGGGCCGCTTGCCGTGCATCCGGATCGGCAGGGGCTGGGTATCGGCATTGCGCTGATGGAGGAAGGCCTGGCGCGCGCCCGCGCCCAGGGCCACGGCCTGGTGCTGCTGGTGGGAGACGAGCCCTATTACGCCAAGGTTGGATTCCGCAAATTGCCCGATGGGCTGATCAGCCTGCCCGGCCCCGTCGACCCGGCACGCTTTCTGTATCTGGAGCTCACACCCGGCGCGCTCGAAGGCGCTTCGGGCCTCGCGCAGGTTCCCGGTTCAGCGGCCCTCGCGGTACCACATGCTGCCCAGGGCGAGCAGCAGCGCTGCGAGGCTTAGCAGCGTCGCAAAGAGCGGCGTGTCGGACACCGCTTGCACGCGGTAGCTGTCATTGGCGCGCAGGCCGATCCAGCCCGCGCCTGCCATCTGGCGGCCAGCTGATACCTTGACGATCTGCGGCATGCCATCTTCCAGCCAGCCTGTGCTGCCGCCGGTGGCCCGGGCCACCGGATCCAGCACGTCGGTGGTCGACCGCAGATTGGCCATCTCGCGCGCATCGCCGTTGCCGGTGGCGGCAACCGCCATCAGCTTGCCGTCGGCCAGCCGGTGCAGCCCGGCTTCGGTGACGGGCAGCGATCCCTGGAAGCGCCCCGGCGAAATCTGGCGCAGGGGTACGGTCTCTGTCTTGCCGGACGGAAGCGTCACCTCCACCGGTTCGGCGCTGTCGGCCATGGTGCGGCGCTCGACGATGAGGTCGTTGCCCTGCTGCCTGCCGTTGAGGGCCTCCTCCTCGAGGTCGGGCTCCTTCATCAGCCAGTGCGCCAGGTGGCGCAGCAGTTCGGTCTGCGGGCCGCCACCCTCGAAGCCACGCGCCCACAGCCAGCCCTGGTCGGACAGCAACTGCGCCACACGGCCTTCGTCCTGGCGCGAGAGCACCAGCAGCGGCTTGTCGCCGGGACCCGACATCACCGTCTCGCCCGATTGCGTCGAAGTGTCGACGAGGCGGAACCAGCGGCCCCAGCTTGGAGTCTCGCCAGCGGAATCGGGAAGATCCTTGGTGACAGGGTGCTTCCGGCCCTGGTCGGTGAGCATCGGCTTGAACGGCTCCTCCACCACGTCGCCGGTGGGAATTGCCGCCATGATGTCGGAGAGCGGCGTGCTGTAGAGGCCATCCTCGGCGGCGAGATCAGGGCCTGACGCGATCAGAACCGCGCCGCCATTGCGCACATATTGCGCGATGTTGAACATGTAGGCCTCGGGCAGAACCGACTGGCGGCGATAGCGGTCGAAGATCACGAGATCGAACTGGTCGAGCTTGTCGACGAACAATTCGCGCGTCGGAAAGGCGATGAGGGCCAGTTCCTTGGTCGGCGTCCCGTCCTGCTTCTCGGGTGGGCGCAGGATGGTGAAGTGCACGAGGTCGACGGAGGCATCGGCCTTCAACAGGTTGCGCCAGGTGCGTTCACCGGCATGCGGCTCGCCCGAGACCAGCAGCACGCGCAGCCGGTCACGCACGCCCTCGATCACGGTCACGGCACGGTTGTTCTGGAGCGATATCTCGCCGTCGAGCGACGGTGCGGTGATCTCCACGATGTTCTGGCCGCCGTGATCGACGGCCACCGGCACCTCCACCGTCTGGCCGGGCGAGACATCGAGGGTGATCGGCGTGCCGCCGCTGACGGTCATGGTCACCGGCACCGGCTGGCCCGGGCCGTTCGCCTCGTCGAGGCGGAAAGACACGATCTGTTCCTGGCCTACCATGCCGAAGCGCGGTGCCTTTTCGATGACGATCTGGCGGTCCTTCTCGGTCTTCGATCCGGTGATCAGGGCATGCAGTGGTCCGCCAATGCCGCTCTTGGCCGGATCCTGCGGCGCGTCGTGCACCTGTCCGTCGGTGATCATGACGGCGCCCGCGAAACGGTCGGGTGGAATGTCGGCAAGTGCCCGGTTCAGCACTTCGAAGGCGCGGGTGCCGTCATCCTCGCTGCTGGCGAGGGATTTGACGTCGACGGTGCGAAGCTCGGTGTTGGGAAGCCGTGCGACGGCCTGCTTCAGTGCCGCAACGGCCTCCTCGGTGCGCTTGCTGCGCGCGCCCGTCTGCTGGCTCAGCGACAGGTCGACCACCGCCACAGCGATGTCGGGCAGTGGTTGGCGCTCCTCGTTGCGCACCACCGGATTGGCGAGAGCGGCAAGCAGCAGCGCAAAGGACAGCGCGCGCAGCAGCGTGCCGCGCGACCGGCCGATGGCCAGCGCCAGCAGAAGTGCGAGGCCGGCAACACCTGCCAGCGCGATCAGCGCCCACGGCAGAAACGGTTCGAAGGAGACGCTCCAGTCCATCATTGTCCCAGCCTGTCGAGAAGGTCGGGCACATGCACCTGGTCGGCCTTGTAGTTGCCGGTCAGCGCATACATCACGATGTTGATGCCGGTGCGCACCGCGAACTCGCGCTGCCGGTCGGTGCCCGGCACCGAGGCGTAGAGCGGATCGCCGTTCACATCCATGGCCCAGGCCGCAGCATAGTCATTGGCGCCGATGATCAGGCCGCTCACCCCATCGGTATTGCCGATGGCCGCACCCTCGCTGTCGGAGCGCTCCACCCACAGCTTGCCGCCGTCATAGCGGCCGGGGAAGCGGTCGAGCAGGTAGAAGCTCTTGGTCAGCACATGCGAAGATGGCACCGGCTCCAGCGGCGGAATGTCGAGCTTGGCCAGGATGCGGCGCAGCGCCTCGGACGCGGCGGTGGCGCCGCCGCTCAGCGCGTCAGCGCCGGAGCCATCCTCGCGCAGGTCGAAGAAGATGGTGCCGCCTCCCTTCATGTAGGCATCCATGCGCGCCAGCGCGGCGTCCGATGGCACGGTCGCCTCTGGCCGCACCGGCCAGTAGAGCAGCGGGAAGAACACCAGCTCGTCACGCTCGATGTTGACGCCGACGGGATCGCCGGTGTTGACGGAGGTGCGCTCGCGCAGCATTTGCCCGAGGCCCCTGAGGCCCTCTTCGCTGATGCTGTCGATCTCGGCATCGCCCGTCTTCACATAGGCGAGCCTGGTCTCGAGCGCGTTCTGCATGGCAAAGTCGGCGTCCGACTGGGCTTGGACGGCAAGCGGTTGCCACGCCGTCACCAAGGTGAGGGCCAGCAGCGCCGCCGCCGCGGCGCGGCGCTGGCGCATGCGCGTCAGTCCGCCACCGAGAAACAGGGCTGCACAGCAGTCGGCGAGGAAGGCCAGCATGGCGAGCGCGAAGGCATAGGGCGCCAGCGCCAGTGTCGGCAGCGGCGCCAGGGCGCGCTGCGCCACACCGTCGGGAAGCGTGGAAATCGCGGTCAACGCGGCTCCGCTATGGGTGATGTTGATGGAACGCTCCTGTTCACCGCGGCGATAGAGGCCGGGCGGTGTCGCGGCGGTGGCCGTGACCTTGTCGATTGCGGTGGCGGGAATGGGCTGTACGTCGGGCGAGGGGCTGGTCAGGTCGCCGAAGCCGTCAAGCGCCAGGAAGGGCGCATAGGCCTGGGCTTCGCTGGCGATGGCGCTGCTCTTGACGCCGCTGCCGGCGGCCGGCGCAAGATCAAGCACGCGGCGCAGCATTTCAAGGAACAGGCCGGAGACCGGCAGGTTCGACCAGTCGGCATTGGCCGTGACATGGAACAGCACCACCAGGCCCTTGCCTTCCTTCTTGGCGGTCACCAGCGGCGTGCCATCGGCGAGGCTGGCCCACACCTTGTCCGGCAAGTCGGAATCAGGCTCGGCCAGCACCTGCCGGTTCACCGATACCAACGGGTCGGGCGTCAGGCCGGCAAAGGGGCTCTTTTCGGGGAAGGGCTGCATCGGTTGCGGCGTCTCCCAACTCAGCGCACTGCCGAGCGAGCGGTCGCCGGCGCGCAGCGTCACCGGCACCAGGCCGTCCTGCGCACCGGCGAAGCGCGGGCCCGCGAAGCGCAGCAGCACGCCGCCATTGTCCACCCAGCGCGAGATCATGTCCTGCTGCTCGCCCGGCAGCACGCCGATGTCGGCCAGCACCAGCATGGAGAGACCCTGGTCCAGCAGGCTTTTGAGTGCCGCCGTGCCGTCGGGTTGGCTCACTTCGGCATAAGGGTCGAGCGCGCGCGAGACGAAGTAGAGCGGGGCCAGAAGCGGCTCCGACATTTCCGCGGTGGTGCCCGACATCAGGCCCACCGTCTTGCGGCGCCAGCGATCATCCATCAAGAACACCGCCGCGGCATTGCGCTCGTCCTTGATGGCGATGCGCCCCACCTCGTTGCGCAGTTCAACGGGAAGCTCGAGGACTCCCGCTGCCATCGTTGTACCTGCGGCGAAGTTCAGCGTGACATCGCCGAAGCTGCGGCCATTGCCCGCGGTGGCGACGACCGGCACCGTTTGCACCGGGCCACCGGGCGCGCGCAGCATGGTGACCTTGATCTGACCACCCTCGAAACCGGGCGTTGCGAGGGCAAGCGGCAGTTGCGCCGTGGACGGCACGATGGCCTCGACCGCGGCCGCGCCATTGGCCAGCTTCTGCAGCCCCACAGCGAAATCCTGCGCCTTGCCATCGTCGATGCCGTCGGACAGCCAGATCACGCGCAGCGCCTCCGACTTGCCGAATGCCGCGGCAAGCCGGTCGAGCGTGCCCAAGCGGTCCGGGTCAAAGGCGCGCGGTGCAAGCGCTGCGGCACGCGCCTTCACGTCGGCAGCGGTCTTGGGCTCCAGGGCCTGGGGGCGAAGCTCAGGCGTTGTCGTGGCAAGCGTCACCGTGGCGCCCGCGGCCGCGGCATTGTCGAGGATCTCCGCCATCACCTCGCGGCGCTGGTCCCAGTCCTTCGCGGCGGCCCAGCTGTCGTCGACGACCACGAGCACCGGCGTGTTGGTCAGGGTGCCGATGCGGCCCGGTGCATAGAGCGGCTGCGACACGCCGATGATGACGAGGGCCGCCAGCGCCAAGCGCAGCAGCAGAAGCCACCATGGCGTCTTGTCCGGCTTCTCCTCGCGGTTCTTCAAGCCCAGCAGCAGGCGGATTGCCGGGAAGCGCACCGTCTCCGGGCGCGGCGGGGTGAAGCGCAGCAGCCACCAGATCACCGGCAGCAACAGCAGCGCGGCAAGTGCCAGTGGCGTGGCGAAGGAGAGCGCGCCGAGCAGGTTCATCGTCCCGCCTCGCCCGAAATCAGGGCGTGGAGCGACAGCAGGCTGCGCGTGGGCTGCTCATCAGTGCGGTGGATCACGAAGCTCCACCCGATGCGGCGGCACAGGTCCTTGAGTGCGGCGCGGTGTTCGGCGAGCTTTTCGGCATAGGCCTCACGCAGCGTCTCGGCCTTGGAGGACAGGAACTTTAACGGCCCCGCCATCTCGTGAAACTCGACACGGCCGGCATAGGGCAGCGTCTCCTCCGCCGGATCGACCACCTGCACGAGGTGGCCCTTCACGCCCGCTTCGGCAAGCGGCGTGATGGCGCGGGCGATGTCCTGCGGCGTTTCGAAGAAGTCGCTGGCCAGCACTGCGCCCGAAAACCGCGGCATGCGGGTAAAGCTGGGAAGTGCAGATCCTTCCGCCTTCATGAACCACACCGCAAGCTTCACCAGCTGGGCTCGCGTGTGGTCTGGCGCATAGGGCGAGCCCAGTGCGCTCACCCGCTCATTGCCCCGCACCGCGAGCGAGGCGAGGGCGAGCATCAGCAGCTGCGCGCGCTCGCGCTTGGTGACCTGCGACAGGTGGGACCTGAAGGTCATGGAGATTGCCGGCGAGGCCCAGACCCACAGCGTGTTGGCCGCCTCCCATTCATTCTCGCGGATGTAGACGCGATCCGAACGGGCAGACTTGTGCCAGTCGATGCGTTGAGTGGAGTCGCCAAAGCTGTAGGGCCGGTACTGCCAGAAGGATTCACCCGGCCCGGCGCGCTTGCGGCCATGCTCGCCCAGGATCACCGTCGCGGCGATGCGCTCCGCCTCCACCAGAAGCGGAGGCAGCGCGCGGGCCTGGGCTGCGGCGCGGTCGGCGAGGGTGAGGGCCTGGGCGGATGTCATCAGTTCAGGCGATGAGGCCGGAGAGCCGCTCGATGGCACCGTCGATGGTGTGGCCGTCGGCGCGCGCCGTGAAGTTCAGCGCCATGCGGTGGCGGAACACCGGGGCCATCAGCGCCTGCACGTCGTCGAGCGAGGGCGACAGGCGTCCCTGCAGCATGGCGCGGGCGCGCGCACCCAGCATGAGGGCCTGCGAGGCGCGTGGCGACGGGCCCCAGGCAACGTTGCGGTTGACGAAGTCATCGGCGTCGGGGCCAGGGCGAGCGGCGCGCACCACGCGCAGGATGGACTCAGCCACCTGCTCGCCCACCGGGATCAGGCGCGTGAGGCGCTGGGCGTTCATCAGTTCGGTGGTGGACAGCACCGTCTCGGCCTCGGCCTCGTCGGCACCCGTGGTGGCGAACAGCATGCGCCGTTCCGCATCGAGGGAGGGGTAGGGCACGTCGATCTGCACCAGGAAGCGGTCGAGCTGGGCCTCGGGCAACGGATAGGTGCCTTCCTGCTCGATGGGGTTCTGGGTGGCGAGCACGTGGAAGGGCCGCGGCAGGTCATGGCGCTGACCGGCGACCGTCACGTGGTGCTCCTGCATGGCCTGCAGCAAGGCGGACTGGGTGCGGGGCGAGGCGCGGTTGATTTCGTCCGCCATCAGCAACTGGCAGAACACGGGGCCCTGCAGGAAGCGGAACTGGCGCCTGCCGCCTTCGGCCTCGTCCAGCACCTCGGAGCCGATGATATCGGCCGGCATCAGGTCGGGGGTGAACTGCACGCGCTTTTCATTGAGGCCCAGCACCCGGCCCAGCGTGGTGGCAAGCTTGGTCTTGGCAAGGCCGGGGGCGCCCACCAGCAGGGCATGCCCACCGCCCAGAATGGCGATCAGCACCTGCTCGATCACCTCGTCCTGGCCGAAGATCACCCGGCCGATGGCCTGACGGGCTTTGCCCAGCCTCTCGGCTGAGGCCTCGAGGTCGGAAATGATCTGTCGGTCTGCTTCGTTGATGCTGGCCATTTCACTCACTATCGTATGGGAACCGGGGCTGGATCAGCCCCGGATGAATTGTTTTCATCCTCGGCAACGAGAATGGCCTAAAAGAGGCGGCAATGACAGGCCGACCAGACGGTAATGACGGGAAAATGAACACCGATCAGCGAGATGCAAGCAACCCCCTGAAAGGGCTGGGGGAGGCGCGAAAAGCCAAGGGACTGCCGCCGGTTCATCTGTGGAACCCGCCGTTCTGCGGCGACATCGACATGCGCATCGCCCAGGACGGCACCTGGTTCTACATGAACTCGCCGATCGGCCGGAAACCGCTGGTCCAGCTGTTTTCCTCCGTCCTGCGCCATGACGATGACGGAAAATACTATCTTGTGACACCTGTGGAGAAGGTCGGAATCCGGGTCGACGACGCGCCCTTCACGGCCATCCGCATGCAGGTGGAGGGAGACGGGCGAGGGCAGGTCATCCACTTCGAAACCAACGTGGATGATGCGGTGATCGTGGACGGCGACCACCCGCTGCGCTTCGCCGAGGAGCTGGGAACCGGTGGCCTCAAGCCCTATGTGATGGTGCGGGCCAGGCTCGAGGCGCTGGTGAGTCGCGCGCTGTTCTATGACCTGGCTGCGGCGGGCTGCGTCGAGGACGGCTGGTTCGGCGTCTGGTCCTCCGGACGCTTCTATCCCATGCAAAGGGCTGCCGAGATCGGGATCGCGTCGTGACGGGTTTTGACGAGGCCGCGTTCCGGGCGCGTGCCGCCGGGCGGCTTCATGCCGCGCCGCCGCGGGCTCATGGCTTCAGCGACGACGACCTCAACCCCATGGCGCGTATGATCTGCGAGAACGAGGAGCCGAAGCCCGCCGCGGTGCTGGTGCCGCTGGTGCCCCGGCCGGAGGGTCTTCACCTGCTTCTCACCGAACGCCAGCCGCACCTGCGCAGCCACGCCGGTCAGATCGCCTTCCCCGGCGGGCGCATCGACGATACGGATGCCGATGCGGTGGCCGCCGCCCTGCGCGAGACACGTGAAGAGACGGGCATCCCGTCAACCTTCGTCGAACCCATCGGTTTCCTGGATACCTACCTCACCTCCACCAACTACCGCGTCGTGCCGGTGGTGGCCCTCGTCCGCCCCGGCTTCACCCTGGAGCCGCAGGAAGCCGAGGTGAAGGACGTCTTCGAGGTGCCGCTGGCCTTCCTGATGGACCCTGCGCATCATGAGCGTCATTCGCGGGATTGGCAGGGCCACACCCGCTATTATTATGCAATGCCTTGGCAGGGGCGCTACATCTGGGGCGCCACTGCCGGCATGATCCGCAACCTCTATCGCCTGATGTACGAACCGACATGACCAAGCTTCCCTCCCTTGCCGCAGAAGCGTGGCTCAATGAGCCCGCGCTGCAGCGCCTGTTCGCCACGCTGGCGGCAGCAGGCGGCGAGGGCCGCGTGGCAGGCGGTGCGGTGCGCAATGCATTGCTGGGCGAAGCCGTGACGGAGGTCGACGTCGCCACCACCCTGTCGCCAGAGCAGGTGACGGCGGCCTGTGCTGCAGCCGGCATGAAGGTTCATCCCACCGGCATCGAGCATGGCACGGTGACGGTGGTGGTCGATCACCATCCCTTCGAAGTCACCACGCTGCGCCATGACGTTGAGACCGACGGCCGCCGCGCCAAGGTCAGGTTCACCGACGACTGGGACGCCGATGCGCAGCGGCGCGACTTCACCATGAACGCGCTCTACTGCGATGCGCGCGGCACGGTGCATGATTTCGTCGATGGCTGGCCGGACGTGCAGCGCCGCCGCGTCATCTTTGTCGGTGATCCGGAACAGCGCATCGCGGAGGACTACCTGCGCATCCTGCGCTTCTTCCGTTTCCATGCGCGCTATGGTCATGGCGCGCCTGATGCGGCGGGGCTTGCCGCTTGCACGCGCCTCAAGGCGGGCCTCGACGGCCTTTCGGCCGAGCGCATCCGGCAGGAAATGTTCAAGCTGATGTCGGCACCGGGTGCCGTCGACACGCTGAAGCTGATGGCGGGGCAGGGTATCCTGTCGCAGCTTCTTCCGTATACGGAGGACTGGCGCGTGCTGCAGCGCTTGGGCGCGGACCCGCTTCTGCGGCTGGCCGTGCTGGCGCAGGATCCGCGATCGATGCCGGAGCGCTGGCGGCTTTCGAACCATGAGGCCAAACGCCTCGAGGCGCTGGCCTCGCTGCTGCCGCCATCACCCGCGCTGCGGCCAACTGAACAGCGCGCCATCCTTTATCACATGGGGCCCGAGGCCTGGCGCGATCTGGTCCAGGTCGCCTGGGCGCGATCGGATGCGGCCTCCGACGATGCGGAGTGGAAAACCCTGCTGGAATTGCCTGAACGCTGGTCCATTCCGGTGCTGCCGGTGTCCGGGCGCGATCTTCTTGCGGCGGGCATGAGCCCCGGGCCGGAAATCGGTGTAATGCTAAGCAAGCTGGAAGACTGGTGGGTCGCCTCCGACTTCCAGCCGAGCCGCGACGAGTTGCTGAAACGACTGACCTGAGGGAGAGAGCACATGGCCGACATTATGGTGATGAAGACCAAGGGCAAGCATGCCCCGGACGCCGAGAAGGGCAAGCCCGACAAGGAGAAGCTCATCAAGGGCAAATACGAGACGCGCACCTGGAACCACTTCACCGGCGAGGATGACCGGTTGTTTTGTGGCATCTGGGAGTCGACGCGCGGCAAGGTCAAGGTCGACTACTC
This sequence comes from Rhizobium sp. Q54, assembly GCA_945889445.1. GTDB lineage: Bacteria > Pseudomonadota > Alphaproteobacteria > Rhizobiales > Aestuariivirgaceae > Aestuariivirga. The sequence continues at coordinate 95,893 of CAMDBX010000001.1, read as the reverse complement.
CGAGTGGGAGTTCTGCCACATCATCGAGGGCAAGGCGATCCTCACCAATGAGGACGGCAAGTCCTGGACGGTTGAGAAGGGTGATGGCTTCATCATTCCCGCCGGCTTCAAGGGCACCTGGGAAACGGTGAAGAAGGTGAAGAAGCACTACGTCATCCTGCTGCCCAAGCCCGCGGCATGAGGAAGTCCGTTCTCGTCACCGGGTCCGCCAAGCGCATCGGGCGGAGGCTGGCGCTCGACTTCGCCAAGGACGGCTGGGATGTGGCTGTCCACTGCAACGCCTCGCTTGCCGAAGCCGAGGAGGTGGCAGGCGACATCCGCAACATGGGCTGCAAGACGGTCATCGTGCGCGGCAACCTCTCGGAAGCCGACGTGCCCGACCGCCTGATCGCGGAAGCATCGGCCGCACTGGGCGGCCTGTCCTGCCTCATCAACAATGCCTCGCTGTTCGAGCCCGACGAGGTGGGCACCATCACCAGTGCCAGCTGGGCCGACCACCTCGACACCAATCTCCGCGCGCCCGTCTTCCTGTCGCAGGCCTTCGCCCGGCAATTGCCGGCGGACGAGGAGGGCAACATCATCTCGATCATCGATCAGCGCGTCTGGAAGCTGAACCCCAAGTTCTTTTCCTACACCACGTCCAAGTCCGGCCTGTGGACCGCCACCCGCACGCTGGCCCAGGCGCTGGCGCCCAACATCCGCGTCAACGCCATCGGCCCCGGGCCCGCGCTGCCGTCCGCCCGGATGGACCAGGCGGACTTCGACAAACAGGCAAAACTGACGCTTCTGGGCCGCGGCACGTCGCCGGAGGAGATTTCCGCCGCCGTCAAATTCATATTGTCACAACCGTCGCTGACCGGGCAGATGATCGCGCTGGATGGCGGTCAGCATCTGGTCTGGCAGACGCCGGACGTGACCGAGGTGAATGAATGAAGAAGCCGATGATCAGCCACCATGTGGCAAGCGCCGCCTCGGGGCTTCGCCACGTCTTCGTGCGCGACCTCGACCTCATGGCGCTGATCGGCATTTATGACCATGAAAAGATCGACCCGCAGCGGATCATCGTCAACATCGACCTTTCCGTCAGCGAAGGCGATGGCCCGCAGGCTGATGACATCGGCCATGTGGTGTCCTACGAGATCGTGGTCAAGAAGGTCGAGCAGATCATCGCCGATGGTCACATCAACCTGGTCGAGACGCTGTGCGAAAAGATCGCTGCCGCATGCCTCAAGGACAAGCGGGTGATGGCCGCCCGCGTGCGCGTCGAGAAGCCCAACATCATCAAGAATGCCCGCAGCGTGGGCGTCGAAATCGAACGCCAGCGCTGAGCCGTCATGACGATTGGAAGGCGCCCTGCGCCTTCTGAGACGGAACCATGGGCTCCACGTCCCGTTCTTCCTGCAAGCCCGAACGGCTTTCCCGTCCCGGGAGAGCCGAGTGGCACGCACGGGAGTTACAAACAAAATGCTGAAGCACAGTCTCATGACCCTGGCTGCAATCGGAGCAGGTCTGGTGGGTCTTTCGGCCACGCAGGCCTCGGCCTTCACCGCCACGCCGCAAGCGTCCTTGTCGTCAGCAAGCCCTTCGCTGTTGCTCGAGGTGCGCGATGGTGGCCGTTACAGCGGCAACCAGGGCCGCAATTCCAATGGCGACAGGACCTATAATCGCAACATGCACGGTGATCGTTGCAGCAGCCGGAGCAACAACTGCCGCTACCAGCGCGGCAACTATTGGTACGCGTCACCCTGGTGGGCGCTTCCGGTGGTGGGTGCCGGGCTCGTGATCGGTGCAACGGGCGCCTATGACTGAAGAAACAATGGCTATGGCTATGGCAACCGTCATGTCGGCTGGTGCACGAACCGCTACAAGTCCTACAACCCGCGTTCGAACACCTGGATGTCCTACAATGGCCGTGTGCGCCAGTGTGTGAGCCCTTACGGCGCATAAGTCGCAGCGCCACGAGACGAGCCGGTGTTGTTGAAAGGCGCCGGCCTTTCCATGCTTGGTTGCGACAATCCGCAGGCTTGTCCCTATATGCAGAACTCTTGGTTGAAAAAGCGAATTTGGCATGCTTTTCCTGTGCGGGCAGACATTCAGGGAGGGCACTGCACATGTTGAGAGCGAGCTTCGTCATGCTCCTGGCGCTTGCCGCGGGGATCATCGGATATTCGGCGACGGAGGCCACTGCATTCCCGGGCCAGATCAACACGGCTCTTGAGACCGAGGCTGCCGCGCAGCCGATCATCAATGTGAGGGCCTCGGGCGGTCGCGGCGGCTATCATGGCGGCCACTACAACCGGCCCGTCTACCGTCACGGCTACCACCCCCATTACCGTCCGGGCTACTACAATGGCTATCGCGGGCCGCACTGCCGGTCGTGGAGCAACTCCTGCCGCTTCTATTACAATGGCTGGTACTACAACAGCCCGTGGTGGACGGTTCCGGTGATCGGCGCCGGCGTGGTCGCCCTCACCAATGGCAATGGCAGTGGCAACCGCCACAAGGCATGGTGCGAGAACCGCTACAAGTCCTACAATGCCAAGACCAACACCTATGTCTCGAGCAACGGCAAGCGCAAGCAGTGCAACAGCCCGTATGATTGAGGGTTCGGCTGAGACGTGATTGTGACGCCGGCGCCCCCAGGGGCGCCGGTTTTTCGTTGCGGCAGGGTTACGCCTTCCCCACCTGAGGGGCAGGGATGTAAGAGAGCCAAATGACGTCCGAACCTTCCCAGGCCCCTGATGAGTCGCCCATCCCTGACGGGCGGGGAGCCGACCTCATTCGCGATTTCGTGTCCAGGCTTCCAGCCAAGCCCGGCGTCTACCGCATGTATGATGCCAAGGGCGACGTCATCTATGTCGGCAAGGCGCGCAACCTGAAGAACCGTGTCTCGAACTACACCCGCGTCTGGGGCCACACGGCGCGCATCGCCACCATGATCTCGCTCACCGCCAACATGGAGTTCGTGACGACCTCCACCGAGGCCGAGGCACTGCTGCTCGAAGCCAACCTCATCAAGAAGCTGAAGCCGCGCTTCAACGTCATCCTGCGTGACGACAAGTCCTTCCCCTACATCCTCATCGCCAGGGACCATGACGTGGCGCAACTGGTGAAGCACCGGGGTGCGCGCAACAGGAAGGGCAGCTATTTCGGTCCCTTCGCGTCTGCAGGTGCGGTCAACCGCGCCATCAACACGCTGCAGAAGGCCTTCCTTCTGCGCACCTGCACCGACAGCACCTATGCCAATCGCACGCGTCCCTGCCTTCTCTACCAGATCAAGCGCTGCGCGGCCCCTTGCGTGAACTACATTGCGGAGGATGCCTATGGCGAACTCGCCAAGGAGGCCGAGGCCTTTCTCAACGGCAAGAGCCAGGTGGTGAAGGCCGAGCTCGCCAAGCAGATGGAGGAGGCCGCCGAGAGCCTCGATTTCGAGCGCGCTGCGAGTTTCCGCGATCGCATCCAGGCCATGAGCTTCGTCACGCAAACGCAGGGCATCAACCCCCAAGGGGTGGCGGAGGCGGATGTCTTCGGTCTCGCCCAGGAGGGCGGACAAACCTGCATCCAGGTGTTCTTCTTCCGCTCCTTCCAGAACTGGGGCAACCGCGCCTACTACCCCAAGACCGACAGGAGCCACGAGGCGCCCGAGATCATGGCCTCCTTCCTTGCCCAGTTCTATGACGACAAGCCCATCCCCGATCTCGTGCTGCTGTCGCATGACGTCGAGGAGCGCGAGCTGCTGGAGGAAGCCCTCTCCACCCACGCCGGCCGCAAGATCGAGGTGGCGGTGCCGCAGCGCGGCGAGAAGAAGTCCTTGGTGGAGCACGCGGTCACCAATGCGCGTGAGGCCATGGGCCGCCGCATGGCCGAGACCTCGTCGCAGGCCAAATTGCTCGAGGGGGTACAGCGGGTCTTTGGCCTGCCTGAACAGCCGCGCCGCATCGAGGTCTATGACAACTCGCACATCCAGGGCTCCAATCCGGTGGGCGGCATGATCGTGGCGGGCCCCGACGGACTCATCAAGTCGCAGTACCGCAAGTTCAATATCCGCACCGAGGAGATCGGCAACGACGACTTCGCCATGATGCGCGAAGTGCTCACTCGCCGCTTCAGCCGCCTCATCAAGGAACAGGCGGAAGTGCGCGGCGACGAGCAGAACAAGGACGTCCAGGCCTGGCCCGATCTCGTGCTGATCGACGGCGGCCAGGGCCAGTTGTCTGCCGCCAAGACGGTGCTGGACGAGTTGGGCCTGTCAGACCTGCCGGTGGCGGGCATTGCCAAGGGTCCGGACCGGGATGCCGGCCGCGAACATTTTTACGTGCCCGGCCGGGCTTCCTTCATGCTCGAGGCAAGGGATCCGGTGCTATATTACATTCAACGGTTGCGCGACGAGGCGCATAGGTTTGCAATCGGCTCGCACCGGGCCAGGCGCTCCAGGGCCATCGGGGTCAACCCGCTGGACGAGGTTCCGGGCATAGGGCCCTTGCGCAAGAAAGCCTTGCTGCAGGCTTTCGGTTCGGCCAAAGCAGTGTCAAGGGCCAGCGTCACCGATCTGGCCGCGGTGGAAGGCGTCAGCCATGCGCTGGCGCAGGCTATTTACGACCACTTCCACGAAAGTGCAGAATGAGCGGCGTAATGAATCAGACGGACACAGGCAAGACGGTGGCTTACTCGAAGGTCTGGAACCTCCCGAACATCCTGACCTATGGCCGCATCGTCGCGGTGCCGGTGGTGGCGGCCCTGCTGCTCCTGGGCGGCAACGAGGCGCGCTGGGCGGCACTTGCCATCTATGTGCTGGCCGCCATCAGCGATTTCTTCGACGGCTATCTCGCACGGCGCTGGCAGCAGCAGTCCTCGCTCGGCCGCATGCTGGACCCCATCGCCGACAAGGTGCTGGTGGCCGTCGTGCTTCTCGTGCTCTGCGCGGACGACATCCTGCGCGGTGGCCACATCTGGGCGGCCATCATCATTCTGTCGCGTGAGGTTCTGGTGTCAGGCCTGCGCGAATATCTGGGCGAGCTCCAGGTTTCGGTGCCGGTCACCAGGATCGCCAAGTGGAAGACCGCCGTGCAGATGATCGCCATCGGTTTCCTTATCGCAGGCCCCGCGGGTGACACGGTGATCCCGCACACCACCGGCGTGGGCATCGCCATGCTGTGGGTTGCGGCAGCGCTTACGCTTTACACCGGCTATGATTATTTCCGCGCCGGCATCCGGCATGTCGTCGACTGATGAAGATCCTGTATTTCGCGCGCATCCGGCAGATCGCCGGCAAAAGCTCCGAGGACGTGGATGTGCCCGCCTCGGTCGCCACCGTCGCTGACCTCATCGACCACTTAAGCGCGCGTGATGCGTCGGTTGCCGCGGCCCTTGCCGAGCGCCGCACGCTGCGCGCCGCGGTGGACCAGAACCACGTGGCGCTCGAAGCCTCCGTCGCGGGGGCGCGCGAGGTTGCCTTCTTCCCGCCGGTCACGGGCGGCTGATGCGCCTCAACGTCTATCTCCAGAAGGCCGGTGCCGGGTCGCGCCGCGAGGCGGAGCGGCTGGTGGCCGATGGCCGCGTCAGCGTCAACGGCGCCACGGCGCTCCCCACCACGCCGGTGGAGGAGGGCGACACCGTCCTCATCGACGGCAGGCCGGTGACGCCCGAAACCAAGCCGCTGCCGCGCCTCTTCCTGCTGCACAAGCCGGATGACGTGCTTGTCACCCACCGCGATCACAAGAACCGCCCGACCATCTTCGATCTGCCATCGCTCAATCCGCCTGAATGGCCGGCATCGAACCCGCGCATCATGAACGTGGGGCGTCTTGACGTGAACAGCGAGGGCCTGCTGGTGCTGTCTTCTGACGGTCCGCTCGCCCAGGCGATGATGAGCCCGGAGATGGCGCTGTCGCGGCTTTACCGGGTGCGCGTGCGCGGCCAGTTGAAGCCTGACGAGATCGAGGCCATCGCCCAGGGCATCGCCATCGATGGCGTGGACTATCGCGGCGCCGAGTTCGTCGAGGAATATGGCCAGAACGATGGTCGCGCCAACCGCTGGTATCGCTGCGTGCTCACCGAAGGCAAGAACCGCGAGATCCGCAAGCTCTTCGACCATTTCGGCTGCGTGGTGAACCGCCTCGTCAGGCTGCAGTACGGCCCCTTCTCGCTGGGCGACATGCACCCCGGCGACGTCCGCGAGGTGCCCGCCGCACAGGTGAAGAAGCTGGTGGACTTCCTCGTCAAGAAGGGCGCAAAGCTCTAGCGTTGCCTCACTCCCGTACGAACACCGTGGTCCCTTCCTTGATCGTCTCCAGCACCTTGATGTCCTTGATGCTGTGGGGGTCCACCTTCAGCGGGTTCTGCTCGAGGATCACGAAGTCGGCGAGCTTGCCCGGTTCCAGCGTCCCCTTGGTCTTCTCTTCCCTGATCTGGAAGGCGGCGTAGGAGGTCACGGCCTTGAGCGCCACATAGGGGCTCACGCGCTCCTTCTCGCCGATCACCGTGCCGTCGGGCAGGGCGCGGTTCACGCCCGCGTCGACGAGCGGCAGGATCCACGGCTGCGGTGTCACCGGCGCATCATGCGAGAAGGTGAAGGGCATGCCCCGTTTCTCCAGCGTGTGGGTTGCCATCACCTTGTTGCCGCGCTCGCCTCCCCACAGGAACAGAGCGCCAGCGCCGCCGCTGATCATGCCGGAGGTGAGATAGCTGGGAATGGCGCCATATTTCTGGGCGCGGTCGATCTGGTCGGCCCGCATGTAGGTGCCGTGCACGAACACCGGCCGGTGGTCGCGCATGCCGTGCTTGACGACCGCCTTCTCGATGGCGCGGAGTGCCTGCTCAACCGCGGCATCGCCGTTCATGTGCATGTTGATCTGGATGTCGCTCGTCCAGAACGTGTCGAAGGCCGCGTCCAGCACCTCGTCTGAAATCTGCTGGAAGCCGCTGTAGCTTCCGGTCTTGCCCGGCGGATTGTTGGTGTAGGGCTCGGTAAACCACGCCGTGTCGGTGCTGCCGTCGAGCCAGAACTTCACGCCGCCCAGCCGCACCCGGTTGATGTAGCGCTTGTCGAGATCGGGCCTCGCTTGCAGCAGCTTGCGCGCCGTGTCGCCCGGGGCGCTGGTGCCCTGGGCCGCGATCAGGTCCTGACGCGCCACGGCATCGTCGGACGTTTCCGCCGTCGCATATTCGGCTGCAACGGCGCGCCCCGCGTCAATCGCCGTGCCCGCCACGGTGTCCTTGGCGCAGACATAAAGGTCAATCTTCAGAAGCTTCTTGTCGATGGCGTTCTTCACGATGTCGATGTCGTCATCGCCCAGCCCGAGGCCGCATTCCATCGCCGTGGTCTGGCCATAGCTCGCCCACAGTTCCACGGCGCCGGTCACGGCCCGGTCTGCCAGTTCACCGGTGAAGGCGGGTCGCTTGGCGCGCACCGCGAAGAGCGCCGTCTCCTCCATCGGGCCTGCAAGCTCGCTGCTGCCGGTCTTGCGCATGAAGCTGCCGCCTTCGGGGTCCGGTGTTGTCGCAGAGAGACCGAGCAAACTGAACAGTGCGGTGTTGCCGGCGCCGAGGTGGCCGGAGGAGTCGACCACCATGACCGGCCTGTCGGCCGAGACGAGGTCAAGCTCCTCCACCGTCGGATGGCGGCCTTCCTTGAGCTTGCGCGCCATGTAGCCGAAGCCCACGATCCACGCGCCGTCGGGGGTCTTGTCCACCTGTGCCTTCATGCGGGTGATCACCTCGGTCATCTCCGTCGTGCCGAACAAGTCGGCATCGATCATGTTCTTGCCGAAATAGACCATGTGGCCGTGGGTATCGATGAAGCCCGGCAGCAGCGTGCGGCCCTTGAGGTCGATGAGCTTCGTCGCATCGCCCTTGAGCTTCAGCGCCTCGTCCCTGGAACCGGTGAAGGCGATCTTGCCGTCTTCCACGGCAAGCGCCTCGGCATAGCTCGGGTCCGTGGTGGCCATGGTGAGGATGTCGCCGCCGAAATAGATGGCATCGGCCTTGCCGCCTGCCGCCTGTGCGGTGAAAGCCGTTGCTGACAGGAGCAGGGCTCCGAACAGAACTGAAGACACGTTTTTCTTCATCGCCGCCGCTCCGGGTAACACGACATGCGGGTAATTTGCCTCAGGCGTGCGCCGATTGGCAAGTCCCGTTGAACTACCTAGGAGCGAGCCGCCAGAATGCAGTCCGCCGACTTCTCCGCCACCATCATCACCGCCGCATTGATGTTGACCGTGATGAGCGAGGCGAAGACCGATGCATCGACGATGAACAGCCCGTCGACGCCCATCACCTTCAGCTCCGGCGTCACGACGCGTCCGATCGCCGCCGTGCAGCACGGGTGATAGACCGTCTCGCAGACGCTGCGGATGTAGTCGCGCCACTGTTCGTCGGTCTGCACTGCGGGGCCAGGGTGCACTTCCGCGCGCACCATCGCCTGCATGGCCTTCGTCTGGCCCAGCCTGCGCGTGAATTTCAGGGCGCGCAGCAGCAGTTCAAGGTCGGCTGGATCGGCAAAATAGTTGAGGTCGATCACCGGCTTGTCGGCCATGGTGGGGCCCGAGAGTCGTAGCTGGCCCTCGCTCGTGGCGCGCGTCACGTTGGGCGAGGCCTTCACCGCGGGGCCACGGGTGGCCAGCCGCTCATCGTCATATTTCTCGCGCACCCGCAGGCCGAAGTGGAACAGGATGTCGGGGGCGGGGGCATGCTCTTCGAGCTGCAGCATCATCGTCGCCTCGAAGGGGCAGATCTCCCAGCCCGCAACCTGTTCATGCGTCTCCCACACCACCGGAGCCGCCACATGGTCGCGCAGGTGCTGGCCAAGGTGCGGCAGGTCGCGTATCACGTCGATGCCGTGTTCCTGCAAATGCGCGGCGGGGCCCAGTCCCGACACCATCATCAGCTGTGGCGTCTGGATGGAGCCACCCGCCAGCACCACGGCGCGCGTCGCGTGGATCTCGCCGCGCGACGTCTCGGCACCGATTGCGCGACCGTCCTCGATGAGGAGCCGTGTCGCCATGCACTCAGTCCACACCTCAAGGTGTTTCGGCAATGCGGCGATGGGGTGGAGATAGGCAACGGAGGATGACTGCCGCGTGCGGCCCCTGGCATTGAGCGGGAACAGCCCCACGCCCGGTCGCACTTGCGCGCCGAAATCCACTTCCTCGAGGCCCATCTCGATCCCCGCGTCGATGAAGCGGCGGCTGGCCGGGTGGCAGGGTGCCGTCTCGATGGTGATCGTGCCTGTGATGCGATCCCAGTATGTCGCCATCGCGGCGGCATTCCATCCGCTGGCACCGAGGCGTTCCCATTCATCGAAGTCGGAGTCAGGCGGGCGGATGAAGGCGCAGTCATTGTGGTTGGCGCAGCCGCCCAGCAGTTTCGCGCGCGCATAATTGAGAAGGGGGGGCGAACCCGGCAGCGGCGCTGCGCGAAAGCCCCAGTCATAGTCCGGCGTCTGTTCGTCCAGCCGCTTGAGGTCCACCGCCGCCGGGTCGCCCTCGTCGGTCTTGCCGGCTTCGATGAGGATGATGCGCCCCGAGCTGCGGTCGGCGAGGCGGCGGGCGACGACGGCTCCGGAGGAGCCGCCGCCGATGATGAGGTAGTCGCAAAGCGTCGTCATGGGCGTGTGACTTTAGTCAGCGCCTCCCTTGCGCGCCAACTATTTCCAGAACGTATCCGCCGGCTTCTTGGCCTTTTCGTCGGCGGCATTGGCGCAGAACTCCGCCTTGTGAAGCGCGCCTTCGGCCAGCAGGATGCCCTTGGCCGTGCCAAGCGTCAGCATGATGTCGGTATAGCGGGCGAGTTCTTCATCTTCGCTGAGTTCCTTCGGGCCATCGGCGAGAACGCCGGTCACCGCCACGGCAACCTTGTCCGCATCGATGTCGATGCCGTCGCACAGCAGGGCCGCTGCCGCGCCATAGGCAATGGCGTTGACCTGGGCATGCTGCTTCTCGGTCAGCACGCCGTGCTGGTCGACGAGGGCTGCCTTCCACGCATCGTCGATGCGCAGGTCGTCTGCCGCCAGTGCCGGGCCGGCAAGGCCGGCGAGGAGCAGGGTGGCGCCGGCCACGTGCCGGATCGAAGTGAGAATGTTCATCATGTGCTCCGATCAGTAGCCGTAAACGTTGCGCGTCCAGTGGTTCGCGACGCTGCCGTTGTTGTTGTAGCAAAGCCGCTGGGCGGGATAGCAGACCACGCCCGCGGTGGGGCTGAAGGCCTGGTTGAAGTAGGGGTCATAGGTGCCGGGGCCATAGGGCGGGGCATAGCCGTTGTAATAGTACTTCTTCTTCTTCTTTTGGTTGGCGGAGTCGGCGATGGCCGCGCCCACCGCGAGGCCTGCCACGCCGCCCACGATGGCGGCGGCCGTCGGGCCCATGGTCTTGGCTTCGGCGGCGGGCTGAGCCGCCACCAGCAGGGCTGCCGCGGCAAACCCCGCGAATATCAGTTTTCCGAGATGAGTCATGGTGACCTCCTTGCGATGGCTGCAGGTTAGGCAATCGGTTGTGCCCGGTCAAACGCCGAAGTTGTGGTTCGGCGCAGCAAAAAGCCGCGCCCGGTTGTGGCGCGACTTCATGATCTTGCGTGAGTGGCGCGCTCAGGCGGCCTTGGACTTCGGCCTGACTGCGTTGGTGTAGGCGTCCATCATGGTGCGGCTGATGTTGCCGGGCTTGAAGCTGTAGGGGCCGATCTCGGCCACCGGTGTCACTTCCGCGGCGGAGCCGACGATGAAGCACTCGTTGAAGGTCGAGAGCTCCTCCGGCATGATCCGCCGCTCGATGATCTCGAGGCCCTGTTCCTTGGCGAGCGCGATCACCGTCTGGCGGGTGATGCCGTTGAGGAAGCAGTCGGCGATCGGCGTATGGATGGCGCCGTCGCGCGTGAAGAAGATGTTGGCGCCGGTGCATTCGGCCACGCGGCCCTGCCAGTCCAGCATCATGGCGTCGGCATAGCCCTTCTTCTCCGCCTTGTGCTTGGAGATGGTGCAGATCATGTAGAGGCCGGCGGCCTTGGCATGAACCGGCGCGCAGGCCGGGTCAGGGCGGCGATACTCGGCGATGTCGAGCTTGATGCCCTTCATCTTGGTCTCGGGATCGAACATCGAGGGCCACGCCCAGGTGGCGATCGCCACATGGATCTTGTTGTTCTGGGCGGAGACCGCCATCATCTCGGAGCCGCGCCACGCCACGGGGCGCACATACTGGTCGCCGCCGCCATTGAGCGCCACGACCTTGTCCTTGGCCGCGTTCAGCTCCTCGACCGAGAAGGGGATCTCGAAATCCATGATCTCGGCGGACTTCCTGAAACGGATGGAATGCTCGGTGGTCTTGAAGATCACGCCGTCATAGGCGCGCTCGCCTTCGAACACGGAGGAACCATAATGCAGGCCGTGGGTCAGCACATGGACCTTGGCTTCTTTCCACGGCACGATCTCGCCGTTGAACCAGATCCAACCGTCGCGCTGGTCAAAGGAAATGCCCGCCATGGTATCGTGCTCCTGTCCGGTATAAGGGTATTGAAAGGGCCTGAAATTCCGGCCGTTCGCGCCCGATTTGCATTTTGAACTGGCCAAGCGTAGCCAATGGGTTTAAATATGTCAACATGGCTGACGTAATTTCTGCCCAAGGAATGGGCGATCATCCCCTGAGCGAGCAGGACACGGTTGCGCTCATCGAACTGATGTTCTTCGCCTACCGCGATTTCGTGTCCGATCCGGACGGGATCCTGGGGCAATACGGCTTCGGGCGCGCCCACCACCGGGTGCTGCATTTCGTCGGCCGCGACCCGGGCATGACGGTCCAGCAGCTGCTCGACATCCTGCAGATCACCAAGCAGAGCCTCGGCCGCGTGCTGAAGGAGCTGATCGACAAGGGCTATGTCTTCCAGAAGGAAGGCGAGACCGACCGCCGCCAGCGCCTGCTCTATCTCACCGAGGCCGGCGAGGAACTCCGCCAGCGCCTGATGGGCCCGCAGATGAACCGCATCCGCCGCGCCGTGGCGCTGCCCGAGGGCAGTGCCGCGCATCTCTACCGCAAGGTCCTCTATCACATGGTCTCGCCCGCCAACCGCGAGGCGGTGCGCGACTGGATCGACCGTGCCAGCCTGCTGGGCGAGCCCAAAGATGGTGGATGATCTTCCCCACATCCTGGTGGTGGACGACGACCGCCGCATCCGCAACCTTCTCCAGGCCTTCCTCATGGAGAACGGCTTCCGCATTTCCGTGGCAGGCAGTGCGGTGGAAGCGCGCGAGCACATGCGCATCGTGGCCTTCGACCTCGTGGTGCTCGACATCATGATGCCGGGCGAAACCGGCCTCGCCTTCACCGAGTGGCTGCGCGCCGAGGGCAATCCGGTTCCCGTTCTCATGCTCTCCGCCCTTGCCGAGGCTTCCGACCGCATTGCGGGCCTGGAGACCGGCAGCGACGACTACCTCGCCAAGCCCTTCGAGCCGCGCGAGCTGCTGCTGCGCATCCGCGGCCTGCTCAAGCGCCAGGAGCAGGCGGCGCGCGGCCAGCCCGAGGTGGCATTCGGTCCCTTCACCTTCCACGTCCAGCGCGGCGAATTGCGCCGCGGCGCCGAGATCATCCGCCTCACCACGCGCGAGCGTGAGTTCCTGCGCATCCTTGCGGACAATGCCAACAACACGGTGGCGCGCAGCGACCTGGCGCCCGAAGGCTCCGAGGAGGGCGCGCGCAGCGTCGACGTCCAGATCAACCGGCTGCGCCAGAAGATCGAGGACGATCCCTCGAACCCCGTCCATCTCCAGACGGTGCGCGGCGCGGGCTATGTCCTGCACGCCGACTGAGCTAGGGTAGGGGAATGGCGCAGAACTGGCTGTACAACCGCTTCAACGCGTTCCTCGAGCGCTACATGCCCGAGGGCCTGTTCCCGCGCGCCCTCATCATCCTCGTGGCACCGGTCGTGCTGCTGCAGACCATCATGACGGGCCTCATCCTCGAGCGCCACTTCGAGAACGTCACGCGCCTGCTGGCCCGCTCCTATGCCCGCGACGTCGCCATGCTGGTGCAGCTCTACGAGGGTTCCGACAAGACCGAAGCATCGGAAGCCCGGATCGAGAAGCTCGCCAACGACACGCTGGGCCTCGGCCTCACCATCACCCGCGGCCAACTGCCAGAGCCCTTGCCGCAGCCCTTCTTCTCCCGCGCCGACACGCGTCTCACGCGTGAGTTCACCGTGCAGATGAACCGGCCCTTCTGGCTCGACATCAGCCAGCAGCCGGATTTTGTCGAGGTGAAGGTGCTGGCCGCTCCCGATGTCATTTTTGATTTCCGGACCAAGGGCGAGCGCACCTTCGCCACCTCCACCGGATTCCTGCTGGCCTTCATGCTGTTGTCCTCGCTGCTCCTGCTGGGCATCGCAACAATCTTCCTGAGGAACCAGATCCGCCCCATCACCGACCTCGCCCGCGCCGCGCAGAGCTTCGGTACCGGCCGCGACCTTGGCGCCTTCAAACCGCGCGGCGCTCGCGAAGTGCGGGCAGCAGGTGTCGCCTTCCTCGACATGCGCGACCGCATTTCGAAGCAGGTCGAGCAGCGCACCGCCATGCTGGCTGGCGTCAGTCACGACCTGCGCACCATCCTCACCCGCTTCAGGCTGGAACTCGCCGTGCTGGGCGACGGCCCAAAGGTGCAGCCCCTGAAGGAAGACGTTGACGAGATGCAGCTCATGCTCGAGGCCTATATGGCCTTCGTGAAGGGCGATGCCGGCGAGATGCCGCAGCTGGTCGAACTGGCACCCCTCGTGCTGAACGCGGCGCGCGCCTGTCGTGACGGCACCTGCGAGATCGACGTGCCGCAGGGCCAGTCGGTGCGGGTCAAACCCAATGCCTTCGGCCGGCTGCTGGCCAATCTCATCGGCAATGCGGTGCGCTATGCCGGCAAAGTGACGGTCACGGCCAATGTCGCCAACCACATGCTCACCCTCATGGTGGACGATGATGGCCCCGGCATTCCGCCGGACAAGCGGGCGGAGGCCTTCCGCCCCTTTGTGCGCCTCGACAATGCCCGGAACCTGGACGAGACGGGAACCGGGCTGGGCCTCGCCATCGCGCTCGACATTGCCCGCGCCCATGGCGGCGAGCTGACCCTCGAAGATAGTCCGAAAGGGGGGCTTCGCGCGCGCGTGCAAATACCTGTATAGGTGATGAATGATGGATTATCGCCTCGACCCGCTCTGGCTCAAGCTCAACATGATGAACGCCGATGGCATGCAGGCCTTCGCCCCCCTCATGGAGATGATGCAGAAGCAAATGGGCCAGAACGCCGAGATGACGCAGCGCGTCATCGAGGAGTATCGCAAGTTCCTGTTCCTCGCCATGCGCGCCGGCCACCAGGTGATCCCGCCCGGCCCCGTCAACGATGCCTGGATGATGCATCTCCAGAACGCCCAGAACTACTGGGAGAACCTGGGGCAGATGATCACCGAGCGCCCCGCCGCGCAGGGCATGGACGCCAAGCAGTTCTCCAACATGGCCGACACCTGGAAGATGACGCTCGAATCCTACGAGAAGATCTTCGGCATGAAGCCCCCCATGGACATCTGGGGTCAGGGACCTGCCGCGGAAAACCCGTGGATGCAAGCCATGAACAGCTGGAAGAAGTTGTTCGGGATGTAATCCCCAACCCCTTCTCCCGGTGCACAGCAATGGGAGAAGGTGCCCGAAAGGGCGGATGAGGGCTCTTGCCAAGAGTTCGAATAGGCCAGGCAACATCGCCAACAGTCGCCACACAGCGCTGAGCATCATTCGTCATCACCTTTCGCGACCAGCCAACCCGCACTAATTCCGTCACCCCGGCGAAAGCCGGGGCCCAGCTTTGGTTCAGCTCGCTCGGACAGACAGCGGGATCCCAGCCTTCGCAGGGATGACGCCGATCAGGGGTTTCTGGGAGTGTGCGCCTTTCTAGCACATCGAGCGCGCGCTGTCAAGGACTAAATTCTCTCAATAGGATTATGCAAGGGCAGCGCTTGCGGACCCCCACCCTTGATCCCTCCCCACAAGGGGGAGGGAAAGCATGTCCCATCCATTTCCCCTCCCCCTCGTGGGGAGGGGCAGGGGTGGGGGCCCTTGCTCCGCCTACGGGAACAGCCGCTCGACAACCGCCGCCGGTCGAACATCCAACTGCTGCAAATCCTCAGGTGCGAACCAGCCGAAAATCAGACTTTCGTCTCTCGCCTGACTCTCCGTGTACGGAGAAACGCCGTCAGCCGCCGCGATGACCTCGAAGTAGAATTCCGTCTGCTCGACGATGGCCCCGCGGTGCTCAAAGTGGTTCTCGAAAACCCACAGCGTCCGACCGATCACAGGCAGTATTCCCAGCTCTTCCTGCCACTCGCGCACAAGGGCCGCGGCTGGCGTCTCGCCCGGTTCAACCTTGCCGCCCGGAAGGGCCCATATCGCTTCATCGCGCTTTCGCTGCAGCAGCACGCGCCCATTTCGAAGGCAGACGCCGCAGGCTCGGGTGCGCATGTTTGCGGCCTAATACATCTTCCCACCATTCGGCACCGGCCGTTCCACCGCCACCAGCACCACGTCGCCATCGCCGTCGGGGAAGCCCAGCGTGAGAACCTCCGACATGAACTTGCCGATCTGGCGCGGCGGGAAGTTCACCACCGCCGCCACCTGGCGGCCGATCAGCGTTTCGGGCGTGTAGTGTTTCGTGACTTGCGCGGAGGACTTCTTCACGCCGATCTCCGGCCCGAAGTCGATCCGCAACTTGAAGGCGGGCTTGCGTGCCTCGGGGAAGGCCTCCACATCCACGATTGTTCCGACGCGAATGTCGACCTTCTGGAAATCATCAAAGGCAATGGTCATAAGGTTCTCAGCTGGCCAGTTCGCGCGAGCGGCGCAAGGCGGCCGCCACGGCCTTTTCGAACAGGGGTCCCATGCCGTCTGCCGCCATCAGCACCTGCAGCGCCTCATAGGTGGTGCCCTTGGGCGATGTCACGTTCTGGCGCAGCGTGGCGGCATCCGTGCCCGACTGGCGCATCAGTTCGCCGGAGCCCGCCACGGTGGCGCGCGCCAGCTGCACGGCGAGGTCCTTCGGCAGCCCGATCTTCTCGCCCGCCGCGGCAAGGCACTCCGTCAGGTAGAACACGTAAGCGGGGCCAGAGCCCGAGACGGCCGTCACCGCGTCGATCATCGCTTCGTTGTCCACCGTCACCACTTCCCCCACCGCCTCAAGCAGGGTGCGGGCGAGTGCCAGTTGTGCAGGCGAGACATTGGGGTTGGACGCCATCGCCGTGATGCCACGGCCCACGGCGGCCGGCGTATTGGGAATGGTGCGGATCACCGCCGCATCAGCACCGAAGTGGCGCTCGAAACTGGCGATCTTCTTGCCCGCCGCCACCGAGAGCACCAGCGGCTTCGAGGCTTTCAGCGCGGCGATGCCCGGCAGCACGTCTTCCATCAGCTGCGGCTTCACCGCGATGATCACCACCTCGGCATCCCTGATTGTAGACAAGTCGGGGTTCAGGCGAATGTCGTGGCGCTGTAGCAGCGCCTTCATCTCCGGCGGTGGTGCAGGGTCCAGCGCCACGATGTGCGCGGGCTCAGCACCCCCGGCGAGCCAGCCTTCCAGCATGGCGCCGCCCATCTTGCCGGCACCCACCAGCACCAGTGTCCCGGTGAGCTTCACCATCAGGCTTCACCCCCCATTATGCTTCACCCCATGTATCGATCATTGCGGCCTCCAGTGCCTGTTCTGCAGGCTGTCCGGCCCAGACCACGAACTGCACGGCCGGAAAATAGCGCTCGCAGGTGTCCACCGCAAAGCGGATCAGCGCCTCGCACTGGGCGTCATTGGCCTCGGCATTGCCGCTGAGCAGCAGGTTGTTGCGAAAAACCAGGCTGCCGTCCAGGTGCCACAGGTCGAAGTGGCCGACGAGCAACTGCTCGTTGATGCGCGCCAGAAGCTTCGCCACTTCGTCGCGGCGGGTGGAAGGCACCTTCATCTCGAGGCTCACGGCCACATGCAGGATTTCGAATTCATCGCGCCAGTTGAGAGAGATGGTCATGTCGCTCCACCCGCCGGAGACTTCCATCGTCACTTCACGGGCGTCAGTGCGCGAAACGGCCCAGTTATAGGCTTCGGCAATGCGCTCGACCCGGTCGAGCGGATTGCGGAGCTCGTTTTCGCGTTCAAGGGCCTCGAGGGCCATTCTCATTCCTCCGCTGGCTGACGAATCATCCGTCGAACCACGGGAAGGAAACTGCCCAACACATTGAGTCGCTTCAAGAGTCGGGCCGGAGGAACAGGTGATTCCTCCACAGGGGAATGATTTCTTTCCGCAATGGTTGCACAAACGATTGCGCGTCCGTGGGTGACGGAGAGCCAGCAAGCGACGGTGAGTCAGTAAGCGCCGGGCTTAGTCGGCGCGCGAATCAGAGGCCCCGCTGCTGCCGAGCCTGGCTTCCAGCGCGGCGATCCGGGCGGACAGCGCCTCGTTTTCGTCGCGGGCCTTGGCGGCCATGGCCTTCACGGCTTCGAATTCCTCGCGCTTCACCAGTTCCATGTTGTTGAGCACGCGCTCCATCTGGGACTGGACGAGGGTGTCAACCTCGCGGCGCACGCCCTGGGCTGCCCCGGCCGCGTTGGTCATCAGCTTGGCCAGTTCGTCGAAGAAGCGGGTCTGCGTCGTGGTCATGGCGGTATTCCTCTCTGAAAGCCCTAGCTATGGGTTTTGGGCCCCGACTTCAAGATGCGGCCTTGCCGCGCCTGCCTGCCGCCTTGACGGGGCAGGGGCCAAAGCCCAGTGTCCGCCGCCATGAATTCCTCGGGCCTCAGTCTCGCCGTCATCCCATTCCCGAACGTCGACCCGGTGATCGTCCAGTTCGGCCCCTTTGCGGTGCGCTGGTATGCGGTGGCCTATATCGTTGGGCTGGTTTTCGCCTCCTGGTACATGAAGCGGCTCGTCTCCACCCCCCGGCTGTGGGGTGGACAGAAGCCGTCCATGACGGTGCCCCAGGTCGATGATTTCTTCATCTGGTCGGTGCTCGGCGTGGTGCTGGGGGGGCGGCTTGGCTACGTGCTGTTCTACAAGCCCCTGTTTTACGCCACCCACCCCCTCGAAATCCTGAAGATGTGGGACGGCGGCATGTCCTTCCACGGCGGCTTTCTCGGGGTGGTGGTGGCCTGCCTGCTGTATGGCCGGTCGATCGGCACCAGCCTTGATCGCATGCTGGACCTCGGCGCCGCCTCCGTTCCCGTCGGGCTCGGTCTCGGTCGGCTGGCCAATTTCATCAACAGCGAGTTGTGGGGCCGCCCGACGGAGCTGCCCTGGGGGGTCGTCTTCCCGCATGATGCGCTGCAGGTCCCCCGCCACCCCAGCCAGCTTTACGAGGCCGTCCTCGAAGGGCTGCTTCTGTTCCTCGCCGTGCGCATCGGCACCCACCGTTATGGCGCGCTGCAGCATCCAGGGCGTGCATCCGGCATCTTTGCCCTGGTCTATGGCCTGTCGCGGATCGCGGTGGAGTTCTTCCGGGAGCCTGACGCCTTCCTCGGCTATTTCGGCGGCTTCGCCACCATGGGCATGATCTTGTCCCTGCCGCTTTGCGCAGTGGGCATTTGGCTGCTGCTGAGGTCCCGTCATGAACCCGCTTGAGCAGCTCCTGGCCGAGGTGATCACGGCGGAGGGGCCTCTGCGGATCGATCGTTATATGAGCCTCTGCCTCGGCCACCCGCAGCACGGCTACTACGTCACCCGCGACCCGCTGGGCGAGACGGGCGATTTCATCACCGCCCCCGAGGTGTCACAGGTTTTTGGCGAGCTCATCGGCGTATGGGCGGTGGGCGCATGGGCCGCCATGGGCCAACCGCCAGCCTTCAGCCTCGTCGAACTCGGACCGGGGCGCGGCACGCTGATGGCCGACGTGCTGCGCACCGTGCGCAAGGCTGCTCCCGCCTTCGCCGCCGCCGCCAGTCTCCACCTCGTCGAAACCAGCCCGGTGCTGCGGCAGAAGCAGCGCGAAGCTGTGGGCGAGGCGGCCCGCTGGCATGACCGGCTGGAGGACGCGCCCGAGGGCCCGATGATCCTTCTCGCCAATGAATTCTTCGATGCCATCCCGATCCGTCAGTTCGAGCGCCGCGAGGGCGTGTGGCGCGAGCGGGTGGTGGGCCTCGCTGATGGCCGGCTGTCGCTCGGGGTGGGCGGCATCGTGCCGGGCTCCATGGGCAAGGACGGCGACGTCCTCGAATTCGCGTCGGCGCGTGACGAGATCGCGCGCGAAATCGGCGCACGGCTCGCCGCGCATGCGGGTGCTGCCCTCATCATCGACTACGGTCACCTGCACACAGCACCCGGCGACACGCTGCAGGCCATGCGCGATCATCGCTTCGTGGCACTCACCGAAACGCCGGGCGAGGCGGATCTCACCTCGCATGTCGATTTCGAGAAACTCGCCCACGCCCTCACCGAAGCGGGTGCCGTCGTGCAACCCGGCATGACGCAGCGCGACTTCCTGCGCGCCATGGGGCTCGAGCAGCGCGTGGCACAGCTTCAGGGCAAGGCCGACGCCACAACCCGGGCAACGCTCTCCCGCCAGATGGCGCGGCTTGCAGACGAGGCGCAAATGGGTAACCTGTTCAAGGTGCTCTGCGCGATGTCGCCGGGCATCAGCACGCCTTACCCTTTCGGATGATCATGATCGCAACTGACGCACTGGCCCTCGGCGGCATTTCCCACGGTTTCTTCACCCGTGAGGGCGGCCATTCGACGGGCCTGTTCGACTCGCTGAACTGCGGCATGGGCTCCGGCGACAACAAGGACACGGTGCTGAAGAACCGTGCCACCGTGGCCGCGAAGCTCGGTGTCGCACCCGATCGGCTTCTCTCTGCTTGGCAAATCCACAGCCCCGATGCCGCAGTGGTCTCCGGCCCGTGGGACGGCGAGGAGCGCCCGCGCGTCGATGCGCTGGTGACGAAGACGCCCGGCATCGGCCTTGGCGTTCTCACCGCCGACTGCGGCCCCGTGCTTTTCGTCGATCCGAAGGCGAAGGTTATCGGCGCGGCCCATGCGGGGTGGAAGGGTGCGCTCACCGGTGTCACCACCCGCACTCTCGCGCTGATGGAGGAGCAGGGGGCGGACCGCACCAATGTCACGGCCGTCATTGGCCCGATGATTTCGAAGGCGGCCTATGAGGTTGGTCCCGAGTTCCCCGCCCGTTTCACCGAGGCCGATCCTGGGAACGCGCAGTTCTTCACGGCCTCGCCGCGCGCGGGGCATTACATGTTCGACCTGCCGGGCTATCTCGCGGAGCGCCTGCGCGGCGAGGGCGTGGGCACTGTCGTCAACCTGTCGCTCTGCACCTTCAGTGACGAGCAACGTTTTTTCAGCTACCGCCGCGCCACGCATCGCAACGAGAAAGATTATGGCCGACTCATCTCGGCCATCGCGCTCACTTAAGGAACAGAGAATGGCACTGCATTTCGACCGCGCCGAATACGCCCGCCGCATCAAGGCCACCATCGCCGCGATGGAAAAGCAGAAGCTCGACGGCCTGCTGATGTTCCAGCAGGAGTCGATGTACTACCTCACGGGTTATGACACCTTCGGGTTCTGCTTCTTCCAGTGCCTCTATCTCGGCGTTGACGGAAAGCTCGCGCTGCTCACCCGCTCGGCTGACCTGCGCCAGGCACAGCATACCTCGATCATCGAGGACATCCGCATCTGGACCGATGCGGCGGGTGCCAAGCCCGCGACACAGCTGCGCGACATGCTGAAAAGCCTTGGCGCCAAGGGCAAGCGGCTGGGCGTCGAGAACCAGTCCTATGGACTGACCCACGCCAACGGCAAGGAGCTGGATGCAGCACTTGAGGGCTTCGCGAAGCTCTCCGATGCGAGCGACCTCGTGAACATGATCCGCGTGGTGAAGTCGCCCGCTGAACTTCGCTACGTGCGCAAGGCGGGCGAGCTTGGCGATGCGGCACTGAAAGCCGCGGTGCGCAAGACCAAGCCCGGCGCCGACGAGGGCGAGATCCTCGCCGCGCAGCAGGGGGCGATCTTCGCAGGCGGCGGCGACTATCCGGCCAATGAATTCATCATCGGCTCAGGGCGCGACGCGCTGCTCTGTCGCTCCAAGTCCGGCCGCCGCAAGCTCTCCAAGAAGGACCAGCTGACGCTCGAGTGGGCCGGCGTCTATCGCCACTACCACGCGGCCTTCATGCGCACCCTCATCATCGGCAAGCCGTCGAAGCAGCACCTCGCAATGGACGAGGCCTGCCGGGAGGCGCTCTCGGCTGTCGAGGAGCAGCTCGTTCCGGGCCGTACGGCAGGTGATGTGTTCGCCGCCCATGCCTGCGTCATGGATGCACATGGCATGAAGGACCATCGGCTCAATGCGTGCGGCTATTCGCTGGGCGCCAAGTTCACGCCATCGTGGATGGACAGCCCGATGTTCTACAAAGACAATCCGGTGGTGATCGGGCCTGGCATGGTGTTTTTCGCGCACATGATCCTGATGAATTCCGAGGCCGGTGCCGCTTTCTGCCTTGGCCGTACCTACATCATTGGGGAAAAGAAGCCCGAGCCGGTTTCAAAGGCGTCACTGGGGATGATAATCCGATAGGCCATGGTTGAGTTGGGTGCGATCTGCGGGGCGGAAAGGGTCCGGGGCTGGTTGGCCGCGGTGTTTCTTGCTGTCTTCGCGGTCCTGCTCACCGGCTGCTCGGCAGGCTCGCTCCTCACCGATTCCGGCACGTCCAGCGGCGGCAACGCGAAGGGCAAGACAGTTCCCCCTATCGCCTACCAGCAGATCACCGGCATTCCGCCGGACATGCTCTCGGCTCTGAAGCAGTCGCTGGCCAGTGCCGGCGGCCAGCATGACATTGGCTTCGTCGAGGGCAGCTTCCAGTCGGGCGTGTTCAGCCTCGGCGGCAGCGTGCGGGCCATTCCCGGCAATGCCGGGGTGCGCGTCGTCTATGAGTGGCAGTTCCGCGATGGCGAGGGCGTGCTGATCGAAACGCTGAGCGGCGAGGACAATGCCGGCGTCTATTCCGGCCCCGACCCGTGGGGCGCGGTCACGCCTGACGTGCTTGATCGCGTGGCCCGCCGCACCGCCGACATGATGGCCCAGAAGCTTGCGACCATGGGCTATGCGGCGCGGCTCTCCGGCCTCACCACGCCGCCGCCGGAACTGTTCGCCAAGGCGGGCCCGAATGCCGGGCGGCGCATCGATTTCGAGACCATGCACGGGCCGGGCCTTGCCGAACTCGGCACCACCCAGCTCGCCAATGCCGACCAAGTCGTGGAGCATGAAGAAATCCAGCCCTGGGTCGCCGCCGTCACGCCGCTTCCCGGCGAGCAGCTGATGCCGGAGGTCACCGTCTCGGACAAAGGCCGCGCCGCCGAGCCGCCCAACATGGACGATGCCGGCACGCCCGTCACGGCGGCGGCGGAACCCACTGAAGCGCCTGCCGCGGGGTCATCCAAGCAGGCCACCGCCGTGCCGGCCACCGCCAAACCCGACCATCAACCAATCCGCGCCGTGGCCGTGGTTGCGGTCAAAGGGTCGCCCGGCGGCGGCAATGCCGAGCTGACCTCCGCCATGCGCAGGACCCTCTCCGAGGCCGGCTGGCCTGTGGTCAGCAAGCCGCAGCCGGACGCCATCACCATCGAGGGCCACGTCAAGCTGGCCGCCAAGGATGACCAGACCCAATCAGTGTCGCTGCGCTGGCTTGTCAAGGCCCCCACCGGCAAGGTGCTGGGCGACGTGAAGCAGGCCAATGACATTCCGGCGGGCTCGCTCGACGACGGCTGGGGCGGGGCGGCGATGGCCGTGGCGGAAGCGGCCGCCACAGGCATCTTCGACGTGGTCAAGCGCTACCGCTGAAGAGCAGTTATCCCCATAAGCGAACGCTATGGATGCATGAGCGAAATGCCTCTTTGCATTGCGTCATGCGGTTGTTATAGAGCCTCGCAACCGGGGCGGATCAGGGGATTTCGGGCATGATGAAGATCGTGGCAGGCAACAGCAACCGGCCACTGGCCGAGGCCATCTGCTCATACCTGAACACGCCGATGACCAAGGCGGTGGTCAAGCGCTTCAACGACATGGAAGTCTTCGTCGAGATCCAGGAGAATGTCCGCGGCCAGGACATGTTCGTGGTGCAATCGACCTCGTTCCCCGCCAACGACCACCTGATGGAACTCCTGATCATCATCGACGCGCTGAAGCGGGCCTCCGCCAAGCGCGTCACCGCGGTGATCCCGTATTTCGGCTATGCCCGGCAGGACCGCAAGCCCGGCCCGCGCACGCCCATCTCGGCCAAGCTCGTGGCCAACATGATCACCCGTGCCGGCGCTGACCGCGTGCTGACCATGGATCTCCACGCCGGCCAGATCCAGGGCTTCTTCGACATCCCGACCGACAATCTCTTCGCCGGCCCCGTCATGGTGCGTGACATCAAGAACCACCTCGATGTTGCCAGCACCGTCGTCGTCTCGCCGGACGTGGGCGGCGTGGTGCGCGCCCGCGCACTCGCCAAGCGCCTCGACACGCCGCTGGCCATTGTCGACAAGCGCCGCGAGCGCGCCGGTGAGTCCGAGGTGATGAACATCATCGGCGACGTGAAGGGCAAGTCCTGCATCCTGATCGATGACATCGTCGACTCGGGCGGAACGCTGGTGAACGCGGCCGAAGCGCTGCTGGCGCAGGGTGCCAAGGACGTGACCGCCTATATCACCCATGGTGTTCTTTCAGGCGGTGCCGTCTCGCGCATCACCAATTCGAAGCTGAGGGAACTGGTGATCACCGACTCGATCCAGCCCACCGAGGCCGTGAAGGTTGCCCGCAACATCCGCTGCCTCCCCATCGCCTCGCTGATCGGCGAAGCCATCGGCCGCACCAACCGCGAAGAGAGCGTTTCGAGCCTGTTCGAGTAAAGTTCTAAGGCCGGCAGCCCTCATCCGGGCTGTCGGCCACCTTCTCCCATTGCTCGCGCAACAGGCGAAGGGAAGCCGGTCAAGCAGTCCCTTCTCCCGTCCTAAGGATGGGAGAAGGTGCCCGACAGGGCGGATGAGGGCTTCTTTCCGCGAATGTGGCCCTCTTGCCCGCCCGGCCCCCTTCCGCTATAGGCCCGCCCATCCGTTCGGCTCGTTCACCCCTGGAGGAAGTCCGGGCGGATCATTCATACTCAGGAGTCTAACATGTCCAAGATCGTGCAGCTCAAGGCCGCGTCGCGCGCCCGGGCAGGCAAGGGGGCCTCTCGCGCAGTCCGTCGTACGGGCCTCATCCCCGGTGTCGTCTATGGCGACAAGTCGGAACCCCAGCTCATTTCGCTCACCTACGGCGACGTCCTCCCCCACATCCAGACCGGACGTTTCCTCTCGACGCTGATCGACCTTGAAGTCGACGGCAAGACCGTGCGCGCCATTCCGCGCGACGTGCAGTTCGAGCCGGTGCGCGACTTCATCGTCCACGTCGACTTCCTGCGCCTCGGCAAGGATGCCCGCGTGCGCGTGAACGTTCCCGTTCACTTCAAGGGCCAGGACGTGTCCCCCGGCATCAAGCAGGGTGGCGCTCTCAACATCGTGTCGCACACGGTGGCGCTGTCGTGCTCCGCGAACCTCATCCCGGATGAGATCACCGTTGACGTCTCGCCGATGCAGGTCGGCCAGTCGATCCATCTGTCCGACATCAAGCTGCCCGACGGCGTGACCTCGGCGGTGAAGGATGACGTGACGCTGTGCGCCATCTCGGCCCAGGCCAAGGAAGAGGAAGCTTCGGCTGACGCCGCTGCGGCCGAAGTCCCGGCGACCAACCAGAAGGCTCCCGCCGCTGGCGCTGCTGCGCCCGCCAAGGGCGCTGCTCCGGCCAAGGGCGCTGCTCCGGCCAAGGGTGCCGCTCCCGCCAAGGGCGCAGCGCCTGCCGCTGCCGCTCCGGCCAAGAAGAAGTAAACTTCGCTCAACGAGGGCCAGATGCACCTCATCGTGGGGCTCGGCAACCCGGGCTCCAAATATCAGGGCAACCGGCACAATATCGGCTTCATGGCGGTGGACGAGATCGTCCGCCGCCATGGCTTTTCGCCGTGGCGCAAGCGCTTTCAGGGGGAAACCTCCGACGGCTTGCTGGGCGGAGAGAAGGTGCTGCTGCTGAAGCCCCAGACCTACATGAACGAAAGCGGCCGGTCCGTCGGCGAGGCCATGCGCTTCTTCGACATCGATCCGTCGCAGGTCGTCGTGCTTTATGACGAGCTCGACCTCGAGTCCGGCAAGGTGCGCGTCAAGCTCGGCGGAGGGGCGGCAGGCCACAACGGCATCCGATCGATGATCGCCCACTGCGGCCCGCATTTCATCCGTGTGCGGATGGGCATCGGCCACCCGGGCCACAAGGAACTCGTGCACGGCTACGTGCTGAGCGACTTCGCCAAGGCCGACCGCGACTGGCTGGAGCCGCTGCTCACCGCGGTCGCCGACAATTCGGCCCTCCTCGTCAAGGGTGAGGAGGGGTCATTCCAGAACAAGGTGCATCTGGCGCTCAATCCCGCGCCGGAGAAGCCGCCAAAGAAGGCAGAGAACTGATGGGTTTCAAGTGCGGCATCGTTGGTCTTCCCAACGTCGGCAAGTCCACCCTCTTCAACGCGCTGACGCAGACGGCGGCAGCCCAGGCGGCGAACTATCCCTTCTGCACCATCGAGCCCAACGTGGGCGACGTGGCGGTGCCGGACCAGCGCCTCGACGTGCTGGCGAAGATCGCCGGCTCCCAGCAGATCATTCCGACCAGGCTCACCTTCGTCGACATCGCCGGCCTCGTGCGCGGTGCGTCCCAGGGTGAGGGCCTCGGCAACCAGTTCCTCGCCAATATCCGCGAGACGGATGCCATCGCGCATGTTGTGCGCTGCTTCGAGGATGGCGACATCACCCACGTCGAAGGCAAGATCGACCCGATCGCCGACATCGAGACGATCGAGACCGAGCTGATGCTGGCCGACATGGACTCGCTCGAGAAGCGCGTCGTCGCCACCGAGAAGAAGGCCAAGCAGGGCGACAAGGAAG
The DNA here is from genome assembly GCA_945889445.1 of Rhizobium sp. Q54. GTDB lineage: Bacteria > Pseudomonadota > Alphaproteobacteria > Rhizobiales > Aestuariivirgaceae > Aestuariivirga. Next base: position 69,901 of record CAMDBX010000001.1, on the reverse strand, counting down.
CCAAGGAACTGGCCGACCTGATGAACCGCGCGCTGGTTCTGCTGCGTGACGGCAAGCCCGCCCGCCTCGTCGAGCGCACCCCGGAAGAAGAGAAGACCTTCCGGGGCCTTGGCCTCCTCTCGTCCAAGCCGGTGCTCTATGTCTGCAACGTCGAGGAAGCCTCGGCCGACAAGGGCAATGACTTTTCAGCCCGCGTGTTCCAGCGGGCCACGGAAGAGAATGCGGTGGCCGTCGTCGTTTCCGCCCAGATCGAATCCGAGATCGCCGTCATGGCGCCGCAGGACCAGAAGGACTTCCTCGATGCCGCCGGCCTCGAGGAGCCGGGCCTCAACCGCGTGATCCGCGCGGGCTATGACCTTCTGCACCTCGTCACCTATTTCACCGTGGGCCCGAAAGAGGCCCGCGCTTGGACCATCACCAAGGGCACCAAGGGCCCGGGTGCGGCCGGCGTGATCCACACCGACTTCGAAAAGGGCTACATCCGTGCCGAGACCATCGCCTTCGAGGACTACGTGTCCGGCAACGGCGAAGCGGGTGCGCGCGAGGCTGGTAAGTTCCGGCTGGAAGGCAAGGACTATGTCGTCAAGGACGGCGACGTGATGCATTTCCGGTTCAACACGTAAGAAATTCCCCCTTGCCTCACCATCGCCGGGCTTGACCCGGCGATCCTTTTTGGCGACCAAGAAAGAAGATGCGCGGGTCGAGCCTGCGCAAGGTGAGTAATCGAAGGAGCGCGCCGCGTGTCCGACCTGCTGCACTATGAAGACTTCCCCGAGGGGCACGTCATCCCGCTCGGCACCTATCACCTCTCAAAGGAGGAGGTGATCGCCTATGCGCGTGAGTGGGATCCGCAGCCCTTCCACCTCGACGAGGAGGCGGCAAAAAACTCCGTTCTCGGAGGATTGGCGGCGTCGGGCTGGCAGTCGAGCGCCATTCTCATCAAGCTGTCCGTCGAGGGCTATGCCAACCGCTCCGCCGCCATGGCGTCGAACTCCATGGAGGAGGGCCGCTGGCTGAAGCCCGTCTATGCCGGCGAGACGCTCACCGGCCGTGCCACCGTGCTGTCCCGACGGGTATCGTCCAAGCGCCCCGAGATGGGCATCCTCAAGATGAAGTTCGAGCTTTTCAACGCCGAAGGGGAGCTCAAGGCGGAACTCACCGGCGTGCAGTTCATGAAGGTGCGCAATCCATGATCGGGCTGTGGCTGGACGAGATCGAGGCGGGGCTCGTTGTGGAACTGGGCACGCACCACTTCACCAAGGAGGCGATCATCGCCTTCGCCTTGCAATATGATCCGCAACCTTTCCACCTGAGCGAGGAGGGCGGCCGCGAGGGTCCCTTCGGTGTTCTGTCCGCGTCGGGCTGGCATACCGGGGCGGGCTGGATGAAATGCTACGTCGCCACCAACCAGGCGGCGGAGGCAAAGATGCGCGCCGAGGGCCGCGAGCCCGCGCTGATCGGCCCGTCACCCGGCTTCACCAACCTGCGCTGGCTGAAGCCCGTGACACCGGGTGACGCGATTTCCTATCGCAGCACGGTGACGGGCACGCGCGAACTCAACTCACGGCCGGGCTGGGGCCTGGTGTTCTCGATGAACGAGGGCTTCAACCAGAAGGGCGAACTGGTGTTCTCGTTTGAAGGCAAGGTGCTGACGCCGAAGCGGCCGTGATGTCTTCTCCCGCTTCTTCAGCGGAAGAAGAAGGGACCCGTTGCTGGACAAGCAACGGGGAGATGAGGGGAAACAGAACGCCTCATCGGGTTCGGGACTTGGTTTCCCTCACCTCCCCCAACTTCGTTGGGTCCCCTTCCTCTCCCGCGTTGCGGGAGAGGACGAGAACTAATGCCCGTCGAAACTCACCAGCGTGTGCACCTTCACGCCCTTGGCCTTGAGCTTGGCAGCGCCGCCCAGTTCCGGCAGGTCGATGACGAAGGCGGCGGAGACCACCTCGCCGCCTGACTTGCGGATCAGGTCGATGGCCGCACCCGCTGTGCCGCCCGTTGCAATGAGGTCGTCGATCAGCAGCACGCGGTCGCCCTTCTGGATCGCGTCGGCGTGGATCTCGATCGTGTCCACCCCGTATTCCAGCGCATATTCCTGGCCGATCACCGCAGAGGGCAGTTTGCCCTTCTTGCGAATGGGAATGAAGCCGCGGCCCAGATTGTGCGCCACCGCGCCACCAAGGATGAAACCGCGCGCCTCGATGCCCGCCACATAGTCGATCTCGCCCTTGAGGAAGGGCCAGGCCAGCTCGTCCACCGCGGCGCGGAAGCCATGCAGGTTGGAGAGCAGCGTGGTGATGTCGCGGAACATGATGCCCGGCTTCGGATAGTCCGGGATGGTTCGAATGTAGCGCTTGATGTCGAAACCGTTGCGCAGGTCCATCGGCTCACTCCTCGCTCAGGGCCACTTCACGATGGGCGGCATGGAGGAGAGGATCGATTCCACGTTGCCCCCGGTCTTCAAGCCGAAGATGGTGCCGCGGTCATAGAGAAGATTGTATTCAACGTAGCGCCCACGCCTGACGAGCTGTTCCTCGCGGTCATCATCCGTATACGGAGTGTCCATGTTCCGCCGCACCAGTTGGGGATAGACGTCAAGGAAGGCGCCCCCCACGTCCTTGGTGAAGGCGAAGTCCTTCTCCCATTCGCCCGAGTTGAAGTGGTCATAGAAGATGCCGCCGATGCCGCGCGGCTCGTTGCGGTGCGGCAGGAAGAAATACTCGTCGCACCATTTCCTGAACTTCTCATAGTCGGCCACCTGGTGGGCGTCGCAGGCGCGCTTCATGGCGGCATGGAAATCGATCGTGTCGGCGTGGTCCTGCACCCGCAGGCGGTCCAGCACCGGGGTGAGGTCAGCGCCGCCGCCGAACCATGTCTTGGTGGTCACGATGAAGCGGGTGTTCATGTGGACAGCTGGAACGAAGGGGTTCCAGGGGTGGATGATCAGCGAGATGCCGGAGGCCCAGAAGCGCGGGTCTTCCTCGGCCCCGGGAATCTGGCGCCGGAACTCCGGCGAGAATTCGCCGTGCACGGTTGACGTATGGACACCCGCCTTCTCGAACACCTTGCCGTGCAGCATGCTCATCACGCCGCCACCGCCATCCTTGCGCTCCCACGCCTTGCGCTCGAAGCGCGATCCGCCCTCGATCTCCTCCAGTGCCCCGCAAATGCGGTCCCGGAGGGTCTCGAACCAGCGGCGGGCGGCGTCCTGGCGGGCGGGAAGGGTGTCAGTCATCGGCAAATCCTGTCGCGTTTCCTTCACCCTAGCACCCTCTGCCGCGGGGGTGAACATGCCCCGGCAGGCTTTCAACGGTCGATCGATAGTGGACAAAAGTTAAACTAAAGCGGGAAAAACCAATGGCTCATCAGGGTGTCTCATGCTACTCTTGCGGGAATAATCGTGAGCTATGGAAGGCCTTGGATGACCCGTTTCTGGCAGGACAAGAGGGGCAGCGTCGCCATCATCGTTGCCGTATCGGCCATATCGTTGCCGTATCGGCCATGCTGCCGGTCGTCATCGCCGGCGCGGCGGTGGACTTCGCGACCGCCTATTACGTCCGGGTGAGCCTGCAGAGCACCCTCGATTCCGCCTCTCTCGCGGCCGGACGATTGGACATCAACCCCACCGACTCTATCACGAGGAAGCAGCAGCAGCTGACTGCCGAAGCGCGGAACGTGTTCAACGCCAATCTTGATTTGTCGCCCGGGCTGGTGACTGTGCAGCCGCTGCAGGTGAATTACACTCCGCCGGTCGGAACCACTCCGGACACCGTGACCGTCAGCGTCGAGGCAAGCATACCGACCAACTTCCTCCGCATTGTTGGAATTCCGCAATTCAGCCTGACGGTCAGTTCCAGGTCACAGCGCCCGCAGCCCGGCCCAATCGACCTTGTGCTGGTACTGGACACGACGACTTCCATGAATGACCCTCCCGCAACCGGCGGGGACCGGAAGCTCACCACGCTGAAGCAAGCCGTCAACCTGCTGGTCAACCAGGTGATGGCAAGCGGAAGCGCTAACATCCAGGTGGGCGTGGTGCCCTATACGAGCTACGTGACCATTGGTCTGCGCAACCCCGTGCCGGACTGGGTGATTCCGGTCGACCGCGACTGGTGCTCAAGCTATAGCTATCAATTCCCGGACGCTCCGTGTGGTCCAAGACAGTACTATGACTGCCTCATCGATGGCGTGTTGAGGCGGAACTACTGCTACACTCAGGACTGCTCCGCCAGGGGCAGGCTCACATGTAACGGTACGACGAGGTCACCCTGGGGCGGATGCATCGGCGCGCGGACCGTTCTCACAGTCAATCCCCCCAACTTCCAGTATAACACGTGGACGGATGCTTTCCTCGACAAAATCTCGAGCCCGACCAACCCGAAGTATTCGGGTCAGTCACTGGTATCTACGGCCAACAATGCTCTCTGCCCGAAGCCCATCCTCGGGCTCACCGCCAAGAAGACGGACGTTCTCGCCAGCATAGCGGGCTTGGTGGCTTCCGGCGACACACACATTCCGAACGGCCTGATCTGGGGGTGGAACCTGCTGGCCCCCGGCGAACCCTATGCTGCGCGAACAATTGAGCAGCTGCGGGCGATCGGAGGGCGCAAGGTGCTGCTCCTGATGACCGACGGTATCAATGCCAATTCGCCGCGCATGATTGATGGTGCCTACCTCCCGAACGGCAATACATCCCTAACCTTGCCCTGGCGCGACGGCAGCAAGACCAACACACTGACCGCCCAGATTTGCAACAACATAAAGGCGGAGGGGATCGACATCTTCACCGTGCGCTTCGATGTGCCCGAAGGCACGCAGATCGATAACATCCTCAAGGGCTGCGCGACTGACCCCACCACGATGTCATTCTCCGCCCAGCGCACCGAAGACCTTTTGAACGCCTTCCGCAAGATCAGCGACGCGCTCAACGTGCTCAAGCTTGTGCAATAGCCCCGGAAATGCTGGCCTGCCGCAGCGCCTCGCCGGTGGCGATGGCGCAGGCCAGCGCCACGTTGAGCGAGCGCATGCCCTGCCGCATGGGGATGGCGACGCGCGCCTCCACTGCGCCGTGAACCTCCTCGGGCACGCCGACGCTTTCCCGTCCCATCAATATCACGTCGCTGGGGGCGAAGGTGAAGTCCCACAGGGGGAGTGACGCCTTGGTGGTGAGGAGGACGCTCCTGCGCCCGGCCGTGGCCTCCCGGTAGGCCCCCCATGAGGGGTCCCGGACGAGGGCGGCCTTGTCGAGATAGTCCATGCCCGCCCGGCGGAACTGGGAATCGCTCATGACGAAGCCGGCAGGCTCGATGATCCGGCAGGTCAGCCCGAAGCAGGCGCACATGCGCAGGATGGTTGCGGCATTGGGGGCAATGTCGGGCTGGTAGAGGGCGATTTCGAGCATTTTCCGGTCCGTTTCCGGGGCTCCGGGCCCCCATCAATTTCCCTGCGAACTGCGACACTTGATGGCTAGACTTCTCAGGGGCGCAATGTCAAAAGGTCGCGGGTTTGAGCGCCGGGGAAAGCCCGCCCGTATCCTATTCACGGGCAGGCGCGGCAACAAAAGGGAAGAAAAGACGTGTCCACAGCGGAACATGCGGAGACCAACCGTCGCGATTTCCTGTATATCGCGACCGGTGCGGTCGGTGCCGTCGGCGCAGCGCTGGCGGTTTGGCCGTTCATCAACCAGATGAACCCTGATGCCTCGGTCCTAGCGCTGGCCTCGGTCGAGGTCGACCTGGCGCCCATCGCCGAAGGCCAGGAAATCACCATCAAGTGGCGCGGCAACCCGGTGTTCATCCGTCACCGGCTGCCCGTTGAGATCGAGGCGGCCAAGGCCGTCCAGATGGGCGAACTCAAGGACCCGCTGGCGCGCAACGCCAACCTGCCCGAAAGCGACCCGGCCACCGACGTGAACCGCGTGGTGGGCGGCAAGGAACAGTTCCTGGTGATGATGGGCGTATGCACCCATCTGGGCTGCGTGCCGATCGCCAATGAGGGCGACTTCGCGGTTGTCGAAGGTTCGGCCAAGCACGGCGGCTGGTTCTGCCCCTGCCATGGCTCGCACTATGACACCGCCGGCCGCATCCGGAAGGGCCCGGCGCCGCAGAACCTCGCGGTTCCGGCCTATGCCTACCTCTCCGACTCCAAGATCCGCATCGGCTAAGAAGGACCACCCTCAATGAGCGGACACGCATCGAATTATCAGCCCAAGTCGGCCTTCGCGAATTGGTTCCATGAGCGGCTTCCGATCATGGACATGGTTCAGGGCCAGGCACTGGACTTTCCCACCCCGAAGAACCTGAACTACTTCTGGACCTTCGGCGGCATCCTCGCCGTCATGCTGCTGGTGCAGATCATCACCGGCGTCGTGCTGGTCATGCACTACACGCCGCACGTCGACATGGCGTTCCAGTCGGTCGAAGGCATCATGCGCGACGTGAACTCCGGCTGGCTGCTGCGCTACATGCACGCCAACGGTGCCTCGATGTTCTTCATCGCCGTCTATATCCACATGTTCCGCGGCATGTATTACGGTTCCTACAAGGCGCCGCGCGAAGTGCTGTGGATGATCGGCGTGCTGATCTACCTCGTGATGATGGCCACCGCCTTCATGGGCTACGTGCTGCCCTGGGGCCAGATGTCATTCTGGGGTGCCAAGGTCATCACCAACCTGTTCTCGGCCATTCCGTGGGTGGGCGACTCGATCACCACACTCCTGTGGGGCGGCTACTCGGTCGACAACCCGACGCTGAATCGCTTCTTCTCGTTGCACTACCTGCTGCCCTTTGTGCTCGCCGGCCTCGTCGTGCTGCACATCTGGGCGCTGCACGTGGTGGGCAACAACAACCCGACGGGCGTTTCGGTGAAGAGCAGCCAGGACACGCTGCCCTTCCACCCCTACTACACGATGAAGGATGCCTTCGCGATCGTGGTGTTCTTCATGTTCTTCGCGTTCTGGATCTTCTTCGCGCCGAACTACCTCGGCCACGCGATCAACTACCAGGAGGCCAACCCGCTGGTGACGCCGGCGCACATCGTGCCGGAATGGTATTACCTGCCGTTCTACGCGATCCTGCGCGCGGTGCCGGACAAGCTTGGCGGCGTCATCGCCATGTTCGGTTCGATCCTGATCCTGTTCGCCCTGCCGTGGCTCGATACCTCGAAGGTGCGCTCGGGCAATTACCGTCCGCTGTTCAAGGGCTTCTTCTGGATCTTCGCGATCGTCTGCGTGGCGCTGGGCTATCTCGGTTCCAAGCCGGCCGAGGGCCTCTACGTGGTGTTCTCGCGCATCCTTACCGTCTACTACTTCGCACACTTTCTGGTGATCCTGCCGCTGCTCGGTCTCATCGAGACGCCGAAGCCGCTGCCGTCCTCCATCTCGGATGACGTGCTTGCCAAGAAGCGTCCTGCCACCGCGGCCGTGCCTGCCGAGTGATCTGGGGGAAAAGAAAATGACATTGCTCAAGACACTCGCAATCGCCGCGGCCAGCCTGGTGCTGTCCTTCGGTGCGGCTCACGCGGCCGAAGGCCAGACCCCCGCCAAGGGCATCAACTTCTCCTTCGAAGGGCCCTTCGGCACCTTCGACCGGGCGCAGTTGCAGCGCGGCTACAAGGTCTACAAGGAAGTCTGCGCGTCGTGCCACTCGATGCACTACGTCTCGTTCCGCAACCTGTCGCAGCCGGGCGGGCCTGAGTTCACGGACGAGCAGGTGAAGGCGGTGGCTGCCGGCTACACCGTGCAGGACGGCCCCAACGAGCAGGGTGAGATGTTCGAGCGCGCGGGCCTTCCGTCCGACCGCTTCCCCTCACCCTTCCCGAATGAGCAGGCGGCGCGCGTCGCCAATGGCGGCGCCTATCCGCCGGACATGTCGCTCATCACCAAGTATCGCCCGGGCTGGTACGGCACCTTCAACCAGCTGATCAATGGCATCGGTGGCCCGCAGTACGTCTACTCGGTGCTGACCGGTTACACGCCGGACGACAAGGTGTCGGAAGAGCTCAAGAAGGAGCAGCCGGAGGGCAAGTATTACAATCCCTATTTTGCCAATGGCCACTGGATCGGCATGCCGCCGCCCCTGTCGGACGACCAGGTGACCTATGACGACGGCACCAAGGCCACCGTCGACCAGATGGCGCGCGACGTATCCGCCTTCCTGGCCTGGACGGCGGAACCGAAGATGGAAGAGCGCAAGCGCACCGGATTCATGGTCATGATCTTCCTCGGCATCCTGGCGCTGCTGCTCTATCTCGTGAAGAAGAAGATCTGGGCCAACGCCCACTGAAACGTGTGAGAAACGATCTTATGAGGCCCGGACAGCGTTCCGGGCCTTTTCGTTTGTGCCGGTCTCGGGCATCCTTCGGGAACACGGAAGGAGCGCTTCATGGCGGCATCGGTTCTGGGCATCATCGGCGGGTCGGGCATCTATGACATCCCGATGGACAATGCCCGTTGGGAGGCGATCACGTCGCCCTGGGGCGAGCCTTCGGATGCGGTGCGTCGCGGCGAGATCGAGGGGCTGCCGGTGGTCTTCATGCCGCGCCACGGGCGCGGGCACGTCCACTCGCCAAGCTCCATCAACTATCGCGCCAACATCGATGTTCTGAAGCGGGCAGGGGTGACGGACCTCTATTCGTTTTCCGCCGTGGGCTCGCTCCATGGCGACCTGGCGCCAGGCACTTTCGTTCTGGTCGACCAGTTCATCGACCGCAGCTTCGCGCGCGAGAAGAGCTTCTTCGGCGCTGGTTGCGTGGGCCATGTGGCCTTTTCGCATCCCGTCTCGCCGGTCCTGCAGGACATTGCCGAGGCTGCACTGAGGGCGGAAGGGATAACCCATGCGCGCGGAGGAACCTATGTCGTGATGGAGGGGCCGCAGTTCTCGACACTTGCCGAGTCGCAGCTCTACCGCAGCTGGGGTGCGAAAGTGATCGGCATGACCAACATGCCGGGGGCGAAGCTCGCCCGCGAAGCCGAGATCAGCTATTGCACCATCGCCATGGTGACGGACTATGACTGCTGGCACGAGGAACACGGCTCGGTGGACGTGCCCAAGGTCATCGCGGTGCTGAAGGCGAATTCAGGCAACGCCACCCGCCTGATGGCGCGCATCGCAAGGGACTTCCCGCGTGAGCATCCGCCATGCCCGGCAGGCTCCGACCGCGCGCTCGATTTCGCCATCATGACATCGCCCGAGAAACGTGATCCGCACCTGCTTGCCAAACTCGATGCGGTGGCGGGCCGCGTGCTGAAGGCCTAGTTCTTGCACGCACCCTTGCGGGCGCGTTGCATGAAGGGCTGTAGCATCAGCTGCCGGGACTGCTCGGCGTCGAAGGACCTCTGCTTCTCGTCGCAGTCTGCCAGCATCCTTCGCCACAATCCGTCTGCCGTCTGGGTTAACGCGTCGCAGGATGGCGGCTTGAGCGCGGCCATCTTGTCGTCCAGTTTGACGGCGCAGGCACTCAAGACGTCCTTGTGCTGGTTCTCATGGTTCTGGATGAAGGCGTTCATGTCACGCCACAAGGCGCGGTCAGTGTCTGACAGCACCTCTTCGTTTGCGATGCGCGGCCGCCTGATCACGAACTGGAGCGTGATGGTGTAGTCTTTCAAAACGCAGCTGTCGCCGGTCAGCTCGATGCGGCCGTCCTGCACTGTGCGCGTGCCGATGGAGGCCAGCGCCGTGCTGCCGCCAATGCGCGGGCCGCGGTCCAGAATGTTTCGATAGATTTCGGCAGGCGTGCTGCCGACCACGTCGAAATAAATGACCTTGGTGCTGGACACGACATCGCCGCGCGCGGGAATGTGTGCGCCAAGCAGCAGGACAGCGGCTGTCGCCATGTGCCAACAGAGGTGCATTGACGGACCGTCGCCTGCGGTGTGCGCCACACTATCCGGGCATTGGCCTGGCATAGCAAGCATCAGGCTCCAGGTGTTTTCGCGATGATCTGGCCTTCACTCGCCGCGGATGACTTTCTGCATAAACGGCTGCGCCACGAGCACGGAGTGCTGGCCCTTGTCGAAGTTTACCTGCTCACGATCGCAGCTGGGCTTCATGCGGCGCCAGATGGCCTCGGCCTTGCGCTCAACCTCCGCACAGGATGAAGCCCTGATCGCCATCACCTGGCGCTCGAGACTTGCGCCACATCGCAGCCAGAGCTGCGTGTGCTGAAGTTCATGTGCCTTCAGGAAGCCGGAGAACTGCTGCCAGAGAAAACGATCCTGCGGCGAGAGCGCGGAGAGGTTGGCATGCCGGGGCAGTTTTACCTCGAAGCGGAAATTCAACCGGAACGAGGTCACCTGGCACGAGGCCGCGCCCTGGGTCAGGACATGGCTTTGCACCGCCTCCGATGTGGTTGCCGCAATGGCTCGATTGCCGCCTACCATTGCCCCCCGGTTCATGATGACCCGATAGATCTCGGCCGGCGTCTTTCCGCTGACCGGATAGGAGCTGAAATGTGTCGAGTGCTCCGTTGCCCCGACTGCGGGATGGCAGGCAAATGCCAGGGCAAGCAGGGCGCCCCAAATGATCTTCAAGCAACTCATCCGGCTTCCTTACCCCATTCTGGCAAGCCCCGCCTGCTGAGAAGACCCCTCTTGCCGCAAACGCATAGGTAGATCATAATAAATCTTATCCGGACGGCAAGTCTGGATGTCGGCTGTGCTTTTCAACTGGTCAAGACCCGTATCCTCATCTGGGGAAAGTGCCTTCCATTGGGACGCGGCTGAGGCAGGTCCGGTGCCGCCTCGCAGGCGGTGGCGGTGGGCATGAAGACAAGACTGGATGAGGGACGCCCTTTCTATGCGCCAGAACGGCACTGTGAAGTTTTTCAACCAAGCCAAGGGTTACGGGTTCATTTCGCCTGAAGACGGCGGCAAGGATGTGTTCGTGCATATCACGGCCGTGCAGCGCTCCGGCATTCCGGAACTCTCGGAAAACATGAAGATCAGCTTCGAAGTTCAACCCGACAAGAAGGGCCGCGGCCCCCAGGCCGTGGAACTGCAGATCGTCTGATCAGCCTTCGGGCCCTCGCCGGGGCCCGGGCGCAAGGGCCGCTCCCACCCGCTGCGGAGCGTGCCAGCATTGCAATCGGGTCTCCCCATGAGCCTCGACAGCGGACCGATTTTCCGTCATTTCGCGTGACTGCCGGGGCGCATTCTGCTTCGGGAAAGCAGGATTTTCTATGAAGCGCGCTCTCGTCTTCCAGCACATGGACCATGACCATCCTGGTCGGTTCCTCGACTTCTTCGCAGAGGATGGCATCGTGCCGGAACCTGTGCGGTTGTTCGAAGGGCAGGACATTCCCTCTCTCGCGCCATTTGACTTCCTGTTCGTGCTGGGTGGGGCACAGGACACCTGGCAGGAAGACCAGTTCCCCTGGCTCGCCGCCGAGAAACAGGCGATCCGCGAATGGGTGGTGGAGCGCGCACGGCCCTACTTCGGTGTCTGTCTCGGACACCAGTTGCTTGCCGCCGCGTTGGGCGGCGAGGTGGCGCCAGCCTCGGTGGGCGAGGTTGGCGTCTTCGACGTGGCTTTGACAGAAGAGGCGAAATCGCACCGGCTGACCCAGGGCCTGGAGCCCGCCCACAAGGTCATGCAGTGGCACATGGCGGAGGTGAAGCGCGTGCCGGAGCAGGCCCGTGTTCTGGCGTCATCCGCGCTGATACCCGTACAGGCACTGGCGGTCGGCGACCATGCCATGAGCACGCAGTTCCATTGTGAATTCTCGGCGCAGACGGTGGCCGGTTGGTCATCGCTGCCGAGCTATGTGGCCAATCTGGAGAAGCACCGCGGCACGGGCGCCTATTCCAGGCTGATCACCGAATCCTTCCCGCTCATGCCGCAAATGGCGCGCATGACCAAGCGCATGTACGACAATCTGGCGGTCGCCTCAGGGCTGAGGCGCTAAGCTAGGCGATCCCCGCTTCCAGCAACTGCTCGCGGGTGATCCAGAACACCTCGCCTTCCGACTCTTCGGTGTCGAGCCACAGGAAGTCGAGTTGCGGGTAGTCATCCACCAGCCGTTCGCGCCCGGTGCCGATTTCGCACAGCAGGCCGCCGCCGGGGTTGAGGTGGTCTGCCGCCACCGCGAGAATGCGGCGCACGAGGTCCAGCCCGTCCTCGCCTCCCAGATGCGCCATGACAGGCTCGTGGACATATTCCGGCGGGAAGGCCTCCACCTCACCACCTGCCACATAGGGCGGGTTTGAGATGATGAGGTCATAGGTGCGGCCCTCCACCGCCTCGAAGAGATCGCCCTGGAGCAGGTTCACACGGTCTGCCACGTCATGGTCGTCGATATTGATGCGGGCAACTTCGAGGGCATCGGCCGAGAGGTCGGCGGCATCCACCTCGGCGCCGGGGAAGATTCCCGCCGCGATGATGGCGAGGCAGCCCGAGCCGGTGCACAGGTCGAGCACGCTCGTCACATTCGCCACGTCCTCGATCAGTGGCGCTTCGTCTCCGCCGAAGATGCCGGAAAACATGAGCTCCCCGATGTAGGAGCGCGGCACGATCACCCGCTCGTCGACGAAAAAGGGCATGCCGTGGATATAGGCGCGTTTCACCAGATAGGCGGCCGGCAACCGCGTATCGATCCGTGTACGGATGAGATTCGCAAGACGATGCTTCTCGGCATCGAGCAGCCTGGCGTCCAGCCACGGATTGATGTCGTCGACGGGAAGGTGCAGTGCCTCGAGGATCAGGAAGGCTGCCTCGTCGGTGGCTGAGGTGGTGCCATGGCCGTGGACGACCTTGGCGGCCCGGAACTCAGAGAGCGCCCAGCGCAGAAAGTCACGAATGGTCGAAAGCTGGCTGGCCACGTCGCTCGAGGCTGGCTTTTCTGGCATGGCGCTTTTTCCTGGTGGCGAAGAGGGCTTGAATCGCGATGGCCGCCACAATCACCGCCCCGCCGATGAATGTCCAGATGGGTGGCAGTTCGCCGCTCGCCAGCCATGCCCAGAGGGGAGACAGGGTGGGCTCCACCAAGGCGATCAGCGCCAGCTGGGCGGCGGGCACGCTGCGAGATCCGATGGTGAACAATATGAGGCCCAGCGTCAGTTGCACCGCGCCCATGATGAAGGTGAGGCTGAAGTTCCACCAGCCGATGGCGAAGCCCTCGACGCCGTGCGTTTCGCGCAGCGGTGTTGGCAGCATGATGATGAGGCCCGTCACCGCCACCAGGTAGATGGCGTTCCAGATGAGTGCCACCGACATGTCCGTCTTCTGGCCCCAGCGCAGCATTACTGCGTAGCAAGAGAAGCAGAAGGCGGAATAGAGCGCGAGCAGCGTGCCAACCAGCGCGCCGCCGCCGGCATTGCCATAGAAGATGATGCCCATGCCGAAGAGTGCCACGCACATGGCGAACCATGTGATTGCTGGAATGCGCTCCCGCAGGATCCACAGCCCGAGGATCGCCGACAGGAAGGGCGAAACGCCGGTCATGAACACGGCGTCGGCCACCGTGGTGTAGAACATGGAAATGATGAAGACGAGGCCCGCGGTACCGATTGCGACGCCGGCGATCACCGCATTCATGCCTGCGTCGCGGGTGCGGGCCCACAAGTCACCCCCGAAGCGCAGACCCAGCCACACCAGCATGCAGACCAGCACGACGGAGGAGCGATAGAACACGATCTGCCAGGCATCGACCCCTTCGGTCAGCCGCACCAGGCCGCCCGCCATGCTCCAGCACGCAGCACCGGCCGCCGCGAAGAGGACGCCTGCGCCGTAGCTGAAGGCTCTTTGGCTCATATGCGCTGCCGCTGTTCCCGTGTGGCGCTGACAATGGCGGAGACGATGAACACCAGGAACACCGCCGCCATTGAGAAGGGTAGTCCGTCTGGCCCAAAGCCCGCAATGGACCAGCCTGCGGCAAGTGACCCGACCAGCGCACCCACTCCCCACATGGTGGAGAAGGAGGCCGTGCCGGTAACCAGTTCATGACCGGAGAAGCGCTCGCCCAACTCGGCCAGGGCCACGGTGTAGATGCCTGCCGCCGTCGCGCCCATCACCGTCAGCACCGGCCACAGCGCCCAGGTGCCGAACACGAAGGGCACGAGGAAGGACGAAGCGCCACTCAGCACCCCGCACCCCACCATCACCCAGCGCTTGTTGAAGTGGTCGGCGCACCAGCCGATGGGGAATTGCAGCACCGTGTTGCCGAGCACGAAGGCGGTGAGTGCCAGTGCCGCCGTCTCCTGGTCGAAACCCTTCTTCACGGCATAGACCGGCAGGAAGCTGAGGTTCGCTGCATCGAGAATGGCGAACATGCCAACCGCAAAGAGCAGAAGCGGTGCCTTCCGGGCGAAGGCAATGACGGAGAGCGGGGTCTCGTCCTCGCTGTCGACCTCCTCATCCTTCACGAAGAAGATGGGAATGGTGGCGAAGAGCAGCATGGCGACGCCAATCATGAAAGGAGCGACGCTGTCGATGCCGGTGAAGCTGATGATTGCCGGCCCAAAACCGAAGCTCAGCGCGAAGATCGACGTGTAGATCGCGAGGATGCGCGTGCGCCACGGGCCTTCCGCAAAGCGCACGATCCACGCTTCGCTGATCGCGAACAGGATCGAAACGAAAAAGCCTTGCAGCAGGCGGAGGACGAACCACCACCAGAAGATCGGGAACAAGGGATAGCAGACGATCACCGCCGCGGTGATCAGGCCGGAACCGATCACCGCGCGCTTGGCGCCGAACCGCCGCACAGCATAGGGAATGGCGAAGATCGACAGCACGATGCCGATCGGGTGCATGGCCGAATTGATGCCGATCCACTGCGATGGGACGCCTTGGCTCTCCATGATCAGCGACAGCAGCGGGAACATCAGCCCGAAGGTGAAGCCGAACACCGTGATGGCGGCGACTGCCGCCAGCAGGTTGACGATGCGTTGCCTATCCATCGGCCTTGCTCCGCACCAGCTTGCCGCCAGTGATGGCGAGGCCGGCCAATAGCAGCACGTAGAACGCTGCCAGCGTGAACGGCATGGCGTCGATGCCGACAAGGTCAATGGCCGCGCCCGCCACGGGCGGGCCAATAAGACCGCCAACGCCCCACATGGCGGCGACCGCCGCCGTGCCGGACATCAGGTCATGGCCCTTGAACGTGTCGCCCATGGTGGCCAGCCCCACCACATATGTGGCGAAGGCCATGGGCGCCAGCACCATCATGATGGGCCACACCGACCAGTGCCCGATAACAACAAGCAGGCTCAGGGAGAGCACCACCGTGATTGCCGCCGAGAGATACATCACGGCCTTTCGCGACCAATGGTCGGCGAGCCAGCCGAGCGGATAGGACAGCAGAACGTTGCCGATGATGCCAATGCCAAGAAGGCGACTTGCCACCGCAAGGTCCAGGCCGTTGCCCATGCCATAGATGGTGAAGAAGGCGATGAGCACGTTGTCGAACAGTGTTGCTGCACCGATGGCATAAAGCAGCATCGGCGCGCGGCGCACGAAACCAAAGAATCCGCTGCCGCCCTCTTGCAACTTGAACTGCTCGTCCGACACCTTGACAAAGGCGAGGGGAAGGATGCTGAGCAGAACGCAGACGATGCCGATGCCCCAGGGCAGGAAGCCTTCGATCCCTGTCCATGGCAGGATCAGAGGTCCGACGGCGAAGGTGACGGAGAGCAGCGAGGTGTAAATGCCCATCACCCGACCGCGGTTCTCGGCCGTCGCGGCGGACAGGATCCACGCTTCGCTCACCACGAACAGCGCACCTGTCGAAAGGCCAAAGAAGAAGCGCAAGGGAAACCACATCCAGACGGGCAGCGAACTGATGGCCGCGAGGCTGACGACCAGCATGCCGATGATGATCAGCACGATGCGCTTGGTTCCAACCCGACTGATGATGCGCGGCAGGAAAGGTCCCGCCATCAGGATGCCGATCGGTCCCATGGCGGAGTTGAGGCCGATCGCCCAGGCGGGCCAGCCACGCTCGTGCATCAGCAGCGGAATTAGCTGCAGCGTCAGGCCGAAGGCGATGTCGCAGGCACCCACCGTTGCCAGGGCGGCAATGATGAGTCCGGTGCGTGATGTGCCTTCAGCAGTGGTCATGGAATTCGGTCTAACTTGAACTGTTGTTCAACAAGCTCTAGGGCCGCGCGTTGCGCCGGGCAAGGCGGTTGCGCGGCGATTGGGGCACAGCTATGCACTCCGGCCATGACACAGCTCAAGGCCTTCATCATCCCCGTCACGCCCTTCCAGCAGAATTGCTCGCTCGTTTATGACGATGAGCGAAAGGTGGGTGCCATCGTCGATCCCGGCGGCGATGTTCCGGTGATCCTCGACGCCATCAAGCAGTCGGGCATCACGATCGAGAAGATCCTGCTCACCCACGGCCACATCGACCATGCCGGGGGTGCGGCGGAGTTGAAGGAGAAGCTTGGCGGCGTTCCCATCGAGGGACCGCATGAGGAGGACACGTTCCTGCTCGATGACCTTGCGGCGACGGGCGCGAAATACGGTTATGAAGCGCGGCCGGTGACGCCGGACCGCTGGCTGAAAGAGGGCGACACCGTCACGGTGGGCGGCCTTGCATTCAAGATCTACGAAGCCCCCGGTCACACGCCGGGGTCGGTGGTTTTCTTCAACGACGAGAGCCGGTTTGCGGTGGTGGGTGACGTGCTGTTCCAGGGGTCCGTCGGCCGCACCGACTTTCCGCGCGGCGACCATGCCACTTTGATCCGGTCGATCAAGGAGAAGCTCTATCCGCTGGGCGATGACGTCGTCTGCCTGCCGGGGCATGGCCAGCCCTGCCAGATCGGGCAGGAGCGCGAGACCAACCCTTTCCTGAACGAGCAGGCCTGAGTTTAAGTCTTCATCTCCACCAGCCGCGACTTGGCGGCGAAGTAGGCGTCACCGGTGTTCTTGAAGACGCCGCACTCGGGCGGGTTCTTGCCCCATGTCTCGCAAAACTGCGTGCCGTTGGCGCTCCACTTGCCCATGCCGCCGCCCTTGGCGTCGTCCTGGAAGCTGAAAGTGCCATCGGCGTTGTAGGTGACGAAGCCGTTGCCGTCAGGGCGGGTGTACTGGAAGGTCTTGCCGGAGATGGAAGCGCGGATCTGCTCGGCGGTGAAGTCGGTGATCGGCACCGGCGTCTTGTCGGTGGTGGCAGAGGTGCCGTTGTTGGTGATGCGCACACCCTTGGGACCGGTATTGCAGGCGGCGAGCGCCAGGGCCAGCGTCACGACGGCAAGGGTACGAAGGAAGGCGGATTGCAAGGTGGGTGATCCTCGGGGTTGCCCGCGTGTGCCACAGGCGGCACGGGCCTTCAAGTCATTTGGCTGAGCAGGGCAGGAAGCTGACCGAGGTCGGCGATGCGGCGGAAGCGCGGATCGGCCTCCGGCGCTTCCTCGTGTTCCAGCACCCAGGTCAGGTCATGCGGCACATAAACGCCCCAGCTGCCGGCACGGATGGCGGGAACGACATCCGACTTCAGCGAGTTGCCCACCATCACGGCGCGCGCCGGGCCGTCGCCGTGGCGGGTGAAGATGCGCTCATACACGCTGGGCGTCTTGTCGCTGACGATCTCCACAGCCGAGAAATAATCGCCCAGGCCCGACTGGGCCAGCTTGCGCTCCTGGTCGAACAGGTCGCCCTTGGTGATCAGCAGGATGCGATAGCGGCCGGCCAGCGCATCCAGCGTCTCCCTGGCATGCGGCAGGGTTTCGACCGGGTTCTGCAGCATCTGGCGGCCGTAGCCCAGGATCTCGCCAATGACCGAGGCCGAAACCTGGCCGTTGGTCACCTCCACCGCGGTCTCGATCATCGAGAGGGTGAAGCCCTTTACCCCGAAGCCATAGAAACGCAGGTTGCGGCGCTCGGCCTCCAGCAGCCTGGCGGAGATCACCTCGTGCGCGCCGTGTTCGGACAGGAGTTCGGTAAAGCGCTGCTCGGTGAGACGGAAGAAGGTCTCGTTCTGCCACAGCGTGTCATCCGCGTCGAAGCCGATGGTGCTGATGCCGGCCATCACGCGCCCCGCGACGGGCGCACGGTGACGGGCGTGCCGACGATCACCTGGTCGAACAGTTCGGCGATGTCCTGGTTCAGCATGCGGATACAGCCTGATGACATGGCCTTGCCGATCGACTGCGGCTCGTTGGTGCCATGGATGCGGTACAGCGTATCCTGGCCGCCGGCATAAAGGTAGAGGGCGCGTGCACCCAGCGGATTGTCGGGGCCGCCGGGTTGGCCATTCACCCATTCCCGCGCACGCGGGTCGCGCTCCACCATCTCGCGCGGCGGCACCCAGCGCGGCCAGCGCCGCTTCATGCCGATCTGCGCGCTGCCCGTCCAGGCGAAGCCGGCGCGGCCCACGCCCACGCCGTAGCGCATGGCGCTGCCATAGGAGAGCACGTGGTAGAGAAAGCGGTTGTCGGGGTCGACGACGAGGGTTCCCGGCTCCTCTGCACCGTCGAACTCCACCATCTGGCGGCGGAATTTCTTCTTGATGCGGCGCTCGGGGATCTCGGTGATGGGGAAGTCGATGGGGCTTTCGGGCGGCGGCAGCAGGGCGGGGTCGAACAGCTCGCCGCCCGCGTCCACGCCGGCATCCATGCCGGCGAAGGGGTCCGCCTCGTTGCCATGGGACTGCGCAAGCGCGGCGCGTCCGGAAAGTCCCAGCGCAAGGCCGGACAGCAACAGACGGCGGCGAGACAGCATCAACTCAACCCCAAAAACAAAACATCCCTGGATTGCCTATCCATCTTGCGAGGGGCATCACTTGGGAGAGCGTGTGGCTCAAATGTGGCAGCAGGCCTTGCGGCCAGCGCTTACGAGGCGGGCGAGAACACCGCCTTGCCGGCCTGGTAGGTGTTGGGCGCGGTGCCGCGCGAGAACGGGTAGCAGCTCATCGGCACGCCGCCCGGCAGCCACGGCGGCGAGGGATCGAAGCTCTCGCACAGCTGGCCGTCCTTGGTCATCCACTTGCCCTTGGTGCGGCCCTTGCCGTCGACCTCGACCAGCGAGGAGCCATCTTCGGCATAGAGCGTGGTGCCGGTGTTGTTGGGGCCCTGGAAGCGCCAGCTGCGGCCGGCCAGCGTCGAGCGGATCTCGGCGGCCGGCATGGCCTGCGCCGCGGCATTGGTGGAGGAAGACTTGTCGGCGCCCGGCATGCCCGAACAGCCCGCCAGCGCAAGGGCCACCAGCGCAACCGCCGCCAGCCCGCGTCCATCCGTCAACCTCAAGCCCATCCGATGTTCCCCTTCACAACCCCAAGGGGCCCTTCATACACAATCACGGCGTGCCAGACTAGGCAGTGGCGCACAATCTCTCGCTAGAGCTTGAAATCGCGGTAGGATTTTGGCGGGGGCCGGGGCGGGGGAGGCACGAGGGGTGAAATGCCAGCGTGCCCTCCTTCGATGGAGCCTGCGCTCCTTCATCCCTGGCGTTCTGCGCAGGCTTGGTTGGCACAGGGTGACAGGGATGTGATGGGGCAGGCCTTGAACGGTGAACCGGGCCGATATACCTTACGTTAAGTCAACCTCATCCTATTGACCCGCCTGATGCCCTTCTGGACAATCCACCTGGTGAATGCCCGCGGCCAGTTCGGCCCGCGCGCCGAGGTGATCCGCCAGGCCTGCGCGGAAGCGGAGCAGCGGATGGCGGCGGTGGCCAGGCCCCTGGCGCTCGACATTGTCGTCAGCGGCGGAAGGCCCGGGGGCGGGGCGCTGTTGGTCAGCGGCCATTGTTATGAGCCGGGGGTGATCGGCCTGCGCGTCGACCTCGGCCCCGGCCATGCCGACGAGAGCCTGCATGCGGAAATGCTGAAGGCGCTGTTCCACGAGGCCCACCACGCGCTGCGCTGGGAGGGGCCGGGCTATGGCAGCACGCTGGGCGGCGCGCTGGTGTCCGAAGGCCTCGCCCAGCGCTTCCTGCACGAGATGATGGACTGCCCGCCCGAACCCTTCGAGGTGGCCGTGCCCGTCAGCACCTGCGAGGCCTATCGCCCGCACGCGCTGGCCCGCTTCGATGACGCCGACTATGACCACGAGGGCTGGTTCTTCGGCGCCGCCGCCGTTCCCAACTGGCTGGGCTACACGCTGGGCAAGCGCATGGTCGACCGCTTCCTCGCCGCCCACCCCCACCTCACCGCGCTGCGTCTCGCCCACGCCGACGCGGCGATCTTCCGCCCGACGCTGGCCGCGCCGTTCTGAGGGGAGCCCCATCGTCCTCTCCTGCGGCGCGGGAGAGGACGGGGCCCCAGCGAAGCTGGGGGCTGTGAGGGGGCGGTGCTCACCCCGGTCGCTTCGCCCGTCGGCTTCGCCGATGGCAATCTTGATGCCCTCTCGCGTTGCCCGCAGTTGCTTTTGGATGCATTTCACGTTGCAAAAGCGTTGCCGCCGTAGCACCGCGGATGCCCCAAGTCGATGCAACCAGATCATGTTGCCGCCGGTGCATTCCAGATGCTGTCGCAAAGCATTGCAAACACAGCCTGCAAAACCTGCACATCGCTCCGAAAACAGAATTGACAGCGCGCGCTGTCAGATCGGCATGGCAGATCTTCGATCCGCCCCCACCCCCTCAAGCCGTCACCCCGGCGGAGGCCGGGGCCCCGCCTTGGTTCAGCATGGGTGGTGAGACAGCGGGGTCCCGGCTTTCGCCGTGATGACGGACGCGAGGGATGTTCCCCGCCCTGTGGGACATGGTGCAGTTCCTCGGCGGCCTCTGGCAGGCCGACGTCGACCAGCTGATCCTCATCGGCATCATCGTCAACACGGTGATGGGCGCGGGGCTGTGGTGGTTCGTGCGGCGGAAGTGGAAGGGGTGACGCGACACCTCGTTGGACGTCTCATCGGCGAAGGCAGGGCAGGGTAAAGTCTTTCAGGGAATGCTGCCCAACGCATCAAAGTTCATCAGTCCTTCGACTGGCAAACTCTCGTAGTTCCATCGAGGGAGCTGACGCTTTCCCGATCTAAATTCATCGACAACGTCCTTGAGTTTTTGGATATTGCTTGCTCCCAGGATTTTCAGCATAGCGGGCAAAGCTTTCTTTGAGGATGCTCTAAGGAATAGATCAAATGGACCATACTGCTTGAACGTGTACAAAAGCGTCTCGGGCCACCAGACTTTCATAGTGTTGCCTTTGATAATCTCATTCCTGAGGAAGCAAACGAAATCAGCCTCCATCACCTGACTAAACTGATTTCGAGTATTTCGTGCTCTTTGCTCCAGAAGGTCGGCCCTCAATGAAGTCCGTTTCGAATCAAGACGCCTATTCCTCAAATCAAACGATTCTGTGGGAATTCTGAATGCGCCAAAGCTCATTGCCTTGCGGCTTCCAGAGCTATCGTCATTTGTTATGTAGGGAGTTCCAAGCAGATAATCGGCTGCATCGATTTGACTCGACTGAATGAGCATAGATAAAATGTGTAAAAACAATTCATGCGCAATGAAGCGGTAGTTGTCGAAGGCAATGCGGCTCCACGAGCTGGTTTCGGGGGGTCTATTCATATACGGAAGGAGTTGCTCAAGAAAGGAGTGTAGGCGTTCTGAGTATTCATCTGCCCTACCGTACCTAATCAAATTAGATACAACCCCCAACAACTCGTTTCTATAGGGTAGGAACTGATCTATGGACTTAATGATGAGTTCATCATCATTGGTGCTGACAGGAAGGCGGAAATTTTCGAGTGAACCGGAAAATGTTTCCAAATACTCGTCAATTGCGCCAAGAGAGATTGGCTTGCCTGACTTCAAAGCGTCAATTGCGCGGTTTGCAAGAGTTGAGGTGGGCAGACTTACCGCATCAACGTCAGAGATATAACTTGGTGGCTTTCCTAGTTCAGGTTTCTTGTGGAGTGGTTTGTCAAAGACGAATCTGATGAGTGACTCAAAATTTTCTGCGTAAGTGCCAGGTCTGCTTAGGTCTATGTAAATGCGTGAAGCATAATATGCGGGAGTCGGGACGCTGCCATCGTCGTTTCGTTCCGCGATTACAGCGACAAATTTGTCTTGTTTCTGGCTCCGATAGACTTCTGCGCTGATAATTTGAGTTTCAGTGCCAACTCCGCCTGTGCGCTCGTTGGCTTTTTGTGCGTACTGTTTATCACAGATTATAATTACTCTGTTGATGGTCTTATCAGTGACCATGGATTCCATGAAAGCGATGGCATCGTGACCTTCTCTGAGGTCCCACTTGTCGAGAATAACATCGATGCCGGAATCAATCAGTCCACTGGAAAGTTCGAGAACCCATTGTTCGTGAACAGCCGAAGACCAACAATAAGAGACAAATACCTTTGGCCCAGCACCATCTCATTAACCCTACGTAATGCTAGGGCTCCAAATGACTGATGTGGAAGTAAAAAGCAATCAAAAAGTGAAATAACTACCGTTTCGGCCCCCGATATGCCCGCGTTCCCGGCTTGCCCGCCGTCGAGCTCGCCTTGCGGTCGCCCGGTTTGGGCTGGGGCCAGCTGGCGGTGGCGTCCTTGATCTTGGACTGGCGCACCGTGGGGTCGTCGATGATGGCCATTTCCACGGGTTTCAGGCGCTTCACCTCGTCGCGCAGGCGGGCGGCGGGCCTTATCGGATCAGCCGGTCATAATCGGCGTGGGTGCCGATCCAGAACCAGATGAGGCCATCGGGTGACTCGACGGCGAGTGTGCGGTGGTTGTCTCCGATTCTTGCGGACCAATAGCGGCCCACTTTCTTGAGGCGGAGTGAGGGGGGCGCGGGTCGGCTTTCAGAAGGTCGAAGTTCTTGTCCGCGAGCCGCCGGATGGTCTCCGGCAACTGCTCATAGAGACGCCAGAAATCCGGTGACGCGAAGTGCGTCACAGCGGGCGGGTCTTGCCTGCGTGGTGGCTGGCCAAAGCCTGGTCTGCCAGATTGTCGAGGCGCCCGGCATTGGCGTCGTCCGCGATCTGCCTGTCCCACACATCGGCGTGGAACTCGGCGAACCACCGGGCCAGCTTTGCCACTTCGCCGGGGGTGAGGCTGGCGATGTCCTGTTCGATTTTCTCGAGCTTGGTCATGCGGGGAGAATAGCACGGACGGCGAGAGGTTTCCACCGGGTGGCGGCCGAAGCTGGGCCCCGGCTTTCGCCGGGGTGACGGAAGGAGGGGGCGGGCTGCGCGACGCCAGACCCGGATTCCGCAGGGATGACGGGAGGAGGGGGTTAGCGCTTCGGCCCCCGATAAGCCCTTGTCCCCGGCTTGCCCGCCTTTGAGCTCGCCTTGCGGTCTCCCGGTTTTGGCTGCGGCCAGCTGGCGGTGGCGTCCTTGATGTTGGACTGGCGCACCGTGGGGTCGTCGATGATGGCCATTTCCACGGCCTTCAGGCGCTTCACCTCGTCGCGCAGTCTGGCGGCTTCCTCGAACTCGAGGTTGGCGGCGGCTTCGCGCATCTTCTTTTCGAGCTCTGCCAAAACCTTCACGAGGTTGTGGCCGATGAGCGGGCCGTCGTCTTCCAGCAGGCCCGCATCGGCGCGGACGTGGTCGCGCTCGTAGACGCTCTTCAGAATGTCGCCGATGTTCTTCTTGATCGACAGCGGCGTGATGTTGTTGGCGGTGTTGTAGGCCACCTGCTTTTCGCGGCGGCGGTCCGTTTCGGCGATGGCGCGTTCCATCGAGCCGGTGATCTTGTCGGCATAGAGGATGACGCGGCCATCGACGTTGCGCGCGGCGCGGCCGATGGTCTGCACCAATGATGTTTCCGAGCGCAGGAAGCCTTCCTTGTCGGCGTCCAGAATGGCGACGAGAGCGCATTCCGGAATGTCCAGGCCCTCGCGCAGCAGGTTGATGCCGATCAGCACGTCGAAGGCGCCGAGACGCAGGTCGCGGATGATCTCGATGCGCTCCAGCGTGTCGATGTCGGAATGCATGTAGCGCACGCGGATGCCCTGTTCGTGCATGTATTCCGTCAGGTCTTCGGCCATGCGCTTGGTGAGCGTGGTGACAAGGATGCGATAGCCCTTCAGCGCCACTTCCTTGCACTCGGCCACGAGGTCGTCCACCTGGTCCTTCACCGGGCGGATGAAGACCGGCGGGTCGATGAGGCCGGTGGGGCGGATGAACTGCTCGGCGAAGACGCCGCCGGTCTGGTTCAGTTCCCACTTGCCGGGCGTGGCGGAAACGCAGACGGTCTGCGGGCGCATCGCGTCCCACTCCTCGAAGCGCAAGGGGCGGTTGTCGATGCAGGAGGGCAGGCGGAAGCCATATTCGGCCAGTGTGGCCTTGCGGTTGAAGTCGCCCCGGAACATGCCGCCGATCTGCGGGATGGTGACGTGGCTTTCGTCGATGAACACCAGCGCATTGTCCGGCAGGTATTCGAACAGCGTCGGCGGCGGCTCGCCGGGCTTGCGGCCGGTGAGGTAGCGCGAATAATTCTCGATGCCGGCGCAGGAGCCGGTGGCCATCATCATCTCGATGTCGAACATGGTGCGCTGTTCGAGGCGCTGGGCCTCCAGCAGGCGGCCCGCATTGTTGAACTCCGCCAGGCGATTGCGCAGGTCGTTCTTGATGCGGCTCACCGCCTGTTCCAGCGTGGGCTTGGGCGTCACGTAATGCGAGTTGGAATAGACCTTGATCTGGTCCAGCTCCGCCGCCTTCTGGCCGGTCAATGGATCGAACTCGGAGATCGACTCGATCTCGTCGCCGAACAGCGAGATGCGCCAGGCGCGGTCCTCGAAGTGGGAGGGGAAGAGCTCGATGGTATCGCCGCGCACCCGGAAGGTGCCGCGCACGAAGTTGCCGTCATTGCGCTTGTAGTGAAGGGCCACGAGGTCGGCCAGCAGCTGGCGCTGCGGCGTGCGGTCGCCCTTCTTCAGCTGGAAGGCCATGGCGGAATAGGTTTCGACGTCGCCGATGCCATAGATGCAGGAGACGGAGGCCACCACGATCACGTCATCCCGCTCCAGCAGCGAGCGCGTGGCCGAGTGGCGCATGCGGTCGATCTGCTCGTTGATGGCGGATTCCTTCTCGATGTAGGTGTCGCTGCGCGCCACGTAAGCTTCGGGCGTGTAGTAGTCGTAGTAGGAGACGAAATACTCCACTGCGTTTTCGGGGAAGAAGCTCTGGAACTCGCCATAGAGCTGGGCGGCCAGCGTCTTGTTGGGCGCGAGGATGAGGGCCGGGCGCTGGGTGGCCTCGATCACCTTGGCCACCGTGAAGGTCTTGCCGGAGCCGGTGACGCCGAGCAGCACCTGGTCACGCTCATGGGCGTTGACGCCGTTGACCAGCTCCTTGATGGCCGTGGGCTGGTCGCCCTTCGGCTCGAACTCCGACACCGACTTGAAGGGGCGGCCGCCGTCCGACTTCGGGGGCTTGGGCGGCTTGACGGGGGTGAAGGTGGGCAGCGGCACGAATTCCGGCCGAAGCGGCCCGAGGCCCCCGGTGATGGATTCGGCGGAGTCGAAATCGAGCGGCTGCGGGGCTTCCGCGAATCCGCCTTCCTGGCGTGAGTGTCCCATGATGGGGGGAATATAGGGGTGCGGGCAGGTGGGGGGAAGGGCGGGCACGGCGAAAGCACCCGCTGCGGGCGAGATATTTCTCGCTCAGCGATTGTCCCCGGTTGTGCTGAGATGCGAAGGGGAGGCGACGATTCATGACCATCAACACGGGCGGCAAGACGCCGAAGACCATCAGCGCAGATGAGGCTGCCGCACGGGTGAAATCCGGCATGTGGCTCGACTATGGCGCGGTGCTGGGCCAGCCCGATGCCTTCGATGCCGCACTGGGGCCGCGGATTGCGGAGCTCAAGGGCCTGAAGATCCGCAACTGCATCACGCTCAAGCCGCGCGCCGTGCTGGACGCCGACCCGGAGGCGCGGCACCTGATGTGGCTCAGCCTGCATTTCTCCGCCTATGACCGGCGCATGCATGATGCCGGGCGCTGCTGGTACATTCCGGTGAACCTGGGCGAGATCCCCGACTATTACCGGCGCTTCAACGATCCGGTGGACATCGCGGTGTTCCGCACCGCGCCGATGGATGCCGATGGCTATTTCAACTTCGGCCTCTCGAACCTGTGGATGCGCGCCGTGGTGGAGCGCGCGCGCGTGGTGATCGTCGAGGTGACGGAGACGCTGCCGCATGTGCAGGGCCCGCGCAACGGCGTGCATGTGAGCGAGGTGGACTACATCATCGACGGCGGCAGCGGCCCGCTGCCCGAGCTTCCCAACAGCGAGCCCAACGAGGTGGACCGCGCCGTGGGCCGCCGCATCGCGTCTGCCATCGAGGATGGCGCGTGCCTGCAGATCGGCATCGGCGCCATGCCCAACGCCGTGTGCAGCGAGTTGCTGGCCAGCGGGTTGAAGGACCTGGGCGTGCAGACCGAGATGCTGACCGACGGCATCATCGATCTCTACAGGTCCGGGCAGATCACCAATGCGCGCAAGCAGCTGCATCCGGGCAAGACGGTCTTCACCTTCGGGCTGGGCCGCAAGACGCTCTATGACACTGTGCACCGCAACGCCGACTTCCTCAGCCTGCCGGTGGACGAGACCAACCTGCCGGTCCACATCATGCAGAACCACAATGTGGTGTCGATCAACAACACGACCAGCATCGACCTTGCGGGGCAGGCGGCCTCCGAGTCCGACGGGCACCGGCACATTTCCGGCACGGGCGGCCAGGCGCAGTTCGTGCGCGGTGCCTATGCGTCCAAGGGCGGCAAGTCCTTCGTGTGCCTTGCGTCCACCTATGAGCGCAAGGGCCACCGCAAGAGCCGCATCGTGCTGGCGCATCCGTCCGGCACCACGGTGACCACCACGCGCGCCGACACCATGTATGTGGTGACCGAGTTCGGCACGGTGAACCTCAAGGGCATGTCCATCCCCGAGCGGGCGAAGGCGCTGATCTCGATCGCGCATCCGGACTTCCAGGAGGAGCTGGCGCGGCAGGCGCGGGAGGCGAACCTCGTGCCGCGCCACGGGTTCCTCTAGCGCCGTCGCACTGTTGGTTCCGCCGATAGCCAAAGCGCGCGGCTTCTGGCATGAGTCCGGCTCATGAAACAGGTTCTTTCCGCCATGCTGGGCCTGATCGGTCTTGCAGCGCCCGCGCTGGCTGCCGATACGCTGGTGCCTGCCGCCGACGCACAGCCCGAGCTGCGCGCCGCGCTGGGCAAGCAGATCGATGTTCGCTTCTCCGAGGCCTTCGCCAAGGACCGGCTGGAGAAAGCCGACATCGAAGGGGTGATCGTCTATGGCCTGAGGGACGGCAAGCTCTGCCTCTATGGCCGGGGCAAGGGCCTGGAGTCGACGGCGCCCGCGCTCTCGGCCTTCGCCTCGCCCGATGGTGGCGGTGACATCTGCGTGCCGCTGGCTGACGTGAGCATCCGCGTGGCGTCGCATGAGCCGGTGGAGGGCGCCTCGCCGGTGCCGTTCTATGCGACCGACCGCACCGGCTGCAGCTGGGTGTGGCGGCAGGGCAAGGACCTTGGCCTGTGGACCGAGACCTGCAAGTTTGACAACGGCGTGTGGGGCGTGAGCTATGACGAGGCGAACGACAGCTTCGTGCTGCGCCACAGCGACGGCGCGCCATACACGGTGCTGCAGCAGTTCCGCGCGGCGGGCGGCCCGCCCGCACTTCTCGCCACGCTGAAGCAGAAGGGCCTGGTGCTGGACAGTGCGGAATGCGTGATGGCCAAGGTGGCCGACCAGCCCGCACCTTCCGGCTGGTCGGCCTGGCAGGTGGTGCCCACCGGCAAGCTGAAGCAGGATTTCGACGCCCAGGTCCAGATCGAGATCCCCGCGCCACCCTGCGGCAAGCTCGGCTATGCGGTGGACTCTGTCGGCTTCTTCATGGTGAAGGACGACGCGCCTGACCGCGTGCTCTATGCCAATCTCGGCCAGGACGGCACGATGATCGACCTCGCCTCCATCCGCCTCAAGTGATCAGAAAAAGCTCATGCCCGCATTGACGTCGCCTTACGTGCTGCCCATCCTGATGCTCATCGCATCGAACGTGTTCATGACCTTCGCGTGGTATGGCCACCTCAACTACACCAGCAAGCCCTTGTGGATGGCGGTGATGGCAAGCTGGGGCATTGCCTTCTTCGAATATTGGCTGGCCGTGCCGGCCAACCGCATCGGCTTCGAGGTCTATAACGCCGCCGAGCTGAAGACCATGCAGGAGGTGATTACCTTCGTGGTGTTCTCGATCTTCTCGGTGTTCTACCTCGGCCAGGCGATCACCGTGAACCACGCCATCGGCTTCGCGCTGATCTGCGCGGGCGCCTTCTTCGTGTTCCGCGGATGAACTACCGGCACGCCTATCACGCGGGAAACCACGCCGACGTGCTGAAGCACGCGGTGCTGGCGCGTTTGATGGAGCACCTGAAGAAGAAGGACAAGCCATTCCGCGTGATCGACGCGCATGCCGGTATCGGGCTTTATGACCTCGCAGGGCTCGAGGCGGGCAAGACGGGCGAGTGGGAAGGCGGCATCGGAAAGCTGGCCGAACCCTTCAACGCGGAGATCGAGGCGCTGCTCGCGCCCTATCGTGCGGTGATTGCGGCACTCAACCCGGACGGCGGCCTTCGTTACTATCCCGGCTCGCCGGAACTGGCGTTGCGGCTGATGCGCCCCAATGACCGGCTGATCGCCAACGAACTTCACCCGCAGGATGCCATCGCGCTGGAGCAGCAGTATCTGCACGACCCGCGCTGCGACGTGACCGCGATGGATGCCGAGACCTGCCTCAAGGCCAAGCTGCCGCCGCCGGAACGGCGCGGCGTCATCCTCGTCGACCCGCCCTATGAGCTTAAGACCGAGGCGGAGAAGACCGTGCGAATGCTGGAGCAGGGCGTTCGCCGCTTCGCGCAGGGCGTATTCGTGGTGTGGTATCCGATGAAGGCCGATCAGACGGCCGAGACCGTGCTGACGGGGGCCAGGGAGATCGGCCTGCCCGGCACGCTCAAGGTGCAGATGCGGGTGCGTGAGGCCTTCAAGGGCGGCGGCCTGGCCGGCTCCGGCCTCGTCATCCTGAATGCGCCGTGGAAGCTCGATGCGGAACTCAGGCAATTGGTGCCGGCGCTGGCGCAGCGGCTCGGCATCGGCAGCTGGGGCCAGGCCGAGGTGTCATGGCTCAATACGCCGACTTGAAATTGCGGAAATCGCCAAAACTGAAGGTGGCGGATTCCGCATCGCGCTGGTCGGGTTTTCGCGGCCATGCTTATGTGCCTGCCGCAATCCAGACCGCCGCTGAGCGGTCGGTTCCGGGGTGAGTAACTGATGGCGAAGCGGCCAGGCAATCTGCAATACGCGAATGACGAAACTCCGCCGCCCCTGTCGATCGGCATCCTCGCCTTCCAGCACTCGGCCATCGTCCTCATAAACCTCTTCTATGTGGTGATCATCACCAAGTCGCTGAACCTCTCGGCGGCCGATCAGTTCGCCATGCTCTCCACCACGCTGCTGGTGCTCGGCATCGGCACGGCGCTGCAGGCGAAGCTTGGCAGCGGCCTGCTGATCGTGTTCCATCCCAACCCGATCTACATCCCGCTCATCGTCGCGGCAGGACTGACGCAGGGGGCGGGCGGCATCGCCTTCCTCTTGGTCTGTGCCGGTCTTGTGCAGTTCGTGTTCGGCTCGCTGGTGCGCAGGCTGCGCGTCTTCTTCCCGCCCGAGGTTTGCGGCGTCGTCGTCATCATGCTCGGCGTGTCGCTGCTGCCGGGCACGCTGCGTGGCATCGTTACCCAATCGGTGGACAAGGCCTTCCTGCATGTCGATACCGCCGGGCTCATCGTTGCGCTGGTGACGCTGGCCGTCGCTTCGGCCGGCTCCGTCTGGCTCAAGGGCATGGCACGCTTTTTCTCGCTGCTGCTGGGCTGCGTGGCCGGCATGATCCTCGCCTGGGCGCTCGGCATCTGGCATCTCGGCGCGATGAACGCCGGCTCCGCGCTTCCCACCGTTGCACTTCCCAGCATCCACCTGCCTGGCATCACCTTCGACGCCGGGCTCATTTACCTCGCGGTAGTGGCGGCGCTGGTGAACGTCGTCGACGAACTCGGCGTGCTGATCGGCACCGAACGGCTGGACGACTCCGATTGGCGGCGGCCGGACTTTCGCAAGATGTCGCTGGGCTTGCAGGCCTCGGGTCTCGTCACCGCTGTTTCCGGCGCGCTGGGCGGCGTGGCCGCGGGCATGTCATCGGCCAACCTGAGCCTTGCCTATGCCACGGGCGTCACCTCGCGCATCGTCGCCATGGCGGCTGGCGCCATTCTCATCGCGGTCGCCTTCGTGCCGGTCGCCCTTGGCCATGTGCTGTCGCTGCCTGATGCGGTGGTGGCGGGCATCCTGTTCTACGCTGCATGCTATTTCATCGTGTCAGGCGCCGAGCTCGCGCTGTCTCGCATGCTGTCGTCGCGGCGCGCTCTGGTGATCGGGCTTCCTGTGGGTGTGGGCATCCTGATGCAGTCGGTTCCGGCACTGACCACGAGCTTCTCGGGAACCTCGCTCGAGCATGTGCTGGCCCCGATGACCTTCGCCACCATCGTGGCCATCGTGCTGAACATCATCATGCGCATCGGCATCCGCCAGAAGGAGACGATGGTCTTCGCGGGCGATGCCGGTAGCGTCGATACAACAGAGATTCTCGGAAACCTCGGCGAGAGATGGGGCATGCATCGCCAGACGGGCACGCGCGCCGCCGCCACGATGAGCGAGATGCTGGAAGTGCTTGGCGCCGTTGCCGACGGACCGATCGACTGCATCATCGCCTACAATGAACTCGCCCTCACCTTGACCTTCTCATATGACGGCCCGCCGCTCGTCGTTCCGGCGACGGCGCCCACCGCAGAAGATCTGGCCGACGCACCGGACGGCGTCATGCAGATGGGGGCATGGATCGTGCGCAAGCTGACCGACTACATGAGGGCCACGTCCTCCGGTGGTCGCCAGCAGGTGCACATGGCCTTCGAGTGCTGAGCCGAAGCCCGGCAGTCGCCAAGCTCACTGCGCCGCGTTGATCGCGGCGTTCAGCTCCTGGTATTCCTCGCAAGTCGTGCCGCAGCTGCGGGCGATCGCCTCAAGCTGGGCCATGGCGAGGTCGACGCGGCCCGCCGCGAGGTAGCCTTCGCCCAGATACTCGCGCGCCAGGTTGAAGTTCGGGTCGATGGCCAGCGCCTTCTGGTAATAGACGATGCCGGTTTCAAGGCGGCCAGCCTTGCGGTTGGAATAGCCGAGGTAATTGAGGACGCGCGGGTCTTCCTGGTCCTGGACGGCGGAGAGCACCTCGATGGCCCAGTCATACTGCGCTTCCTTGGCGAGCGCGCGGCCCTGCTGGTAGAGTTCCTCGTCAGTCAGGACGCCAGACTGGACCTTCACGCACTTCTTGGTCTTCTTGTTCCAGACCGTGCCCTTCTTGCACTGCTGCGCGGTGGGCGAGCCATTGCCGCCGCCGCCCGAACTGCCGCCGCTGCTTCCACCGCCGCCATCGCTGCCTCCGGCGGCAAGCGCAGGGGCGGCGAAGGCGAGCATGAAGGCGAGGGCAACCGGAACGAGACGTGACATGAGTTCCTCCCGAGGAATGAGTTCTGATGATGATACGCAGCGGAGGGCCGCTCCATTCCACACGATTTGGTGATCAGCCCGTTGCCTCCGGCGTCCAGCGGTAGATCCATTCCAGCCGGCCGAGCGCGAAGGAGGGGCCCGCGAGGCGCAGGGTGAGGTTGCGCGCCGCCGCCATGGCGCCCGACGCGTGGTAGATGCGGCTCTGGCGGCGCGACTGCTCCTGCACCCTTGCGGTGCGTTCGCGGCGCTGGCGCTCATAGGCGCTGAAGGCGGCGGCGAGGTCCGGCGTGCCGGCAATCTCGCGGGAGAGCACCACCGCGTCCTCCAGTGCCATGACGGCGCCCTGCGCGAGGAAGGGCAGGGTGGCGTGGGCAGCATCGCCCAGCAGTGCCACGCGGCCGGACGACCAGCGTGGCAGTGCTGGAAGGTCCACCCCCGGCCAGCGCATCCATGCGGCCGGGGCGGCCAGCAGCAGCGCCAGTTCCTCACACACGCCCGGCAGACGCCGCGTTACCTCGCCGGCAGGGGCGGGGGTCTTCCAGCCCTCGTCCGGCAGCGTGCCATCGACCGCCACCACAATGTTGAAGTTGCGCCAGTTCGAAACCGGGTAATGCACCACATGCGCGCCGGGGCAGACCCACAGCGTCACGCAATCGGCCTCGATCTCCGGCGGCACGCGTTGAAGCGGCATCAGGCTGCGATAGAGGGTCACGCCGCGGGGCGTTGGCGCCACCTCGCCCGCCACAGCGGTGCGCAGCGCCGAGCCGATGCCGTCGGCCGCGATCACGCCCGCGCCTTTCGCGAAGGTGCCGTCGGCGAAATCGAGGCGTGTGGCCTCGCCGCTGTCGTCGAGGCCGCTGACGCGCCTGCCGGTGTTGAGTTCGATGGCGAAATTGCACCGGGCGGAGGCGACCAGGCCCGCCAGCAGGTCTGCCCGGTGGCAGACGCGGTAGGGAGCGCCGAAACGCTCCTCGAAGGTCTTGCCCAGCCGGATGCGCTGCAGGAGCGCGCCCGACCGGCCGTCACGCATGTGGATCTCGGAAGGGATGACGCAAGCCGGCTCGACCGCCTCCCACGCGCCCAGCGCCTTCAGCGCGCGCACCCCGTTGGGCGACATTTGCAACCCTGCACCAACCTCCTCGAAGGCTGGCGCCTGCTCGAACAGGCGCACCGGCATGCCCTGCCGTGCCAGCCCCAGGGCTGCCGCCAGTCCGCCGATGCCGCCGCCGGCAATGAGCATGGGGTGGTCGTTCATGGAATGGCTTTCTAGCGTATTTTGCCCCGCCGGTTGATGCGGCGGATTGAGGCTTGCCCCGGCACCCGCTTCTCGCCTATTCAGCCCGCAAAATCGAAAGGTTATAGCCATGGGCTTCATTTCCGATTCGCTGAACCGCATCCAGCCTTCCGCCACCATCGCCATCTCCAACAAGGCGATGCAGCTGAAGGCCGAAGGCAAGAACGTGATCGGCCTCGCGGCGGGCGAGCCTGACTTCGACACGCCGCAGAACATCAAGGACGCGGCCATCACGGCGATTCAGGCGGGCAAGACCAAGTACACCCCCGTCGACGGCATTCCGGAGTTGAAGAAGGCGATCGTCGACAAGTTCAAGCGCGAGAACAACCTTGACTACAAGCCCTCCCAGGTCTCCGTCGGCACCGGCGGCAAGCAGGTGCTGTTCAACGCGCTGATGGCCACCGTGAACCCGGGTGACGAGGTGATCGTGCCCGCGCCCTACTGGGTAAGCTACCCCGACATCGTGATGCTGGCGGGCGGCACGCCGGTGTTCGTCGAGGGCAAGGTGGAGAACGGCTTCAAGCTGCAGGCCGCCGATCTGGAGAAGGCGATCACGCCCAAGACCAAGTGGCTGATCCTCAACTCGCCATCGAACCCCTCGGGCGCGGCCTACTCGCGCGCCGAACTCAAGGCGCTGACTGACGTGCTGCTGAAGCACCCGCATGTCTGGGTGCTGTCGGACGACATGTACGAACACCTCGTCTATGACGACTTTGAATTCACCACGCCCGCGCAGGTGGAGCCGAAGCTCTATGACCGCACCCTCACCATGAACGGCGTGTCCAAGTCCTATTGCATGACCGGCTGGCGCATTGGCTATGGCGCAGGCCCCGAGCAGCTCATCAAGGCGATGAGCAAGCTGCAGTCGCAGTCCACTTCGAACCCGTCGTCCATCGCGCAGTGGGCGGCGGTGGAGGCATTGAATGGGCCGCAGGGCTTCATTGACGACAACAACAATGTGTTCAAGGAGCGCCGCGACCTCGTGGTCTCGATGCTGAACCAGGCCAAGGGGCTGTCCTGCCCAACGCCTGAGGGCGCGTTCTACGTCTATCCCTCCTGCGCCGGCGCCATCGGCAAGACGGCACCCTCGGGCAATGTCATCGCCACCGATGAGGACTTCGTGACCGAGCTGCTGGCGGCTGAAGGTGTTGCCGCCGTGCACGGTGGGGCGTTCGGCATGTCGCCCTTCTTCCGAATTTCATACGCAACGGCTACTGAGACACTTGAAGACGCATGCAAGCGCATCCAGCGTTTCTGCGGCAACCTGCGCTGAAGGAGTGATGGCGATGAACATGTATGACGCTTCGGTACCGGTCTTCGTGCACTTCCTGGGCTCGCTCTCCGTGATCCTGAAGAAGGCCGAGGCACATTGCGCGGCAAAAAAGATCGATCCGTCGACCATCCTCAATGCCCGTCTTTTCCCTGACATGTTCGCACTCACCCGTCAGGTGCAGATCGCATCTGACGCCGCCAAGGGGGCAGGTGCACGCCTGGCCGGCATCGCCGTGCCGAGTTGGCCGGATGAGGAAAAGAGCTTCGACGAGCTACAGTCCCGAATCAGCAAGACCGTGACGTTCCTGTCTGGCCTCAATCCGGAGCAGTTCGCAGGGTCCGAAAACCGCGACATCGCCATCAAGGCGGGCGGCAGGGAGTTGAATTTCAAGGGTTTTGTGTATCTCGAGACGTGGGCCAAACCCAACTTCTACTTTCACCTGACCACCGCTTATGCCATCCTCCGCCACAATGGAATCGAGTTGGGCAAGCCGGATTTCCTGGCAGGCGGTCAGTAAGAGTAGCTGCTGAAGAACCAAACCGAAAAGGACGTTACCCATGAAGAAAATTGCTGCATCGATCCTGGCCCTCGGCCTCCTCGCACTGCCGGCCCAGGCCGATACGGGCGTCAAGCTCGGCATGCTGGTCTGTGACGTGTCGGGCTCCATTGGCCTGATCCTCGGCGGAACGGAATCGGCCAGTTGCACCTTCCAGGGCCCGAACGGCGCGGAAATCTACAAGGGCCGCATCACCCAGGTCGGCATCGACATCGGTGTGACGGCGGGTGCCGTCATGTCCTGGGCGGTGTTCTCGCCGGGCCAGGTGGGCAAGGGCGCGCTCGCCGGAACCTATGCCGGTGCAACCGCCAGCGCCGCCTTCGCCGTTGGCCTCGGCGCCAATGTGCTGGTCGGCGGCTCGCAGAACTCGGTTGCGCTGCAGCCGGTCAGCGTGGAAGGCCAGGCGGGCGTGAACGTTGCGGCGGGCCTTGCGTCCTTCAAGCTCGAATACGTTCCCTGATCCAGCGTTTGGCAGTTAACCCTGCGGGTTAACTGCCCTTACGTTCCTGCTATCTGACAGGCCCAATTCCTGACATAATGCGGGCCTCTAGCCTAGTCCGTGAAATAGGAGACACAGTCACATGAAGAAACTTGCCCTCGCGGCTCTCGTTACCCTTGGCCTCGCGGCCTCCCCGGCCTTCGCCAAGCAGAGCGGCGTGAAGATCGGCGTTCTCAACTGCGACGTGTCGGCCGGCGTCGGCATGATCCTCGCCTCGTCCAAGACGGTGAAGTGCAAGTTCGACCGCGCCGTCGGTGGCACGGAGTACTACAAGGGCACGATCGAGAAGTTGGGCATCGACATCGGCTTCACCGGCAAGGGTGTCATTAGCTGGATTGTCTTCGCCCCGGGCCAGATTTCCAAGGGTGCGCTGCAGGGCCGCTATGCCGGCGCTTCGGCTGAAGCCACGGTCGCCGTTGGTCTCGGTGCCAACGTGCTGGTCGGCGGTGGCAACAAGTCGATCGCGCTGCAGCCGCTCAGCGTCCAGGCCCAGACCGGCCTGAACGTGGCTGCCGGTGTCGCCGCGCTGCGCCTCAAGGCCGTCAAGAAGTAATCCTCCGGGATGATGTTCCGAAAAGGCCCGGCGGCAACGCCGGGTCTTTTCGCGTTTGGGAATTCGCTTGCCGGGAGTCCTGAACGGAGTCAGTCTTGACCACGTGGAACCGCCCTGGAGTGGTGACACTGGTATTCGAGAAGGGCGGTCCTTCGCTGCACTGAGTTTCCGCAGTCAAAGGAGCATTGTCCATGGATACCCAAACCGGCAGAAGGCCTCAGGGCTCGCGGTGCGTCGCACTGGTGGGCCCCTATCTCAGCGGCAAGACCACACTCCTCGAAGCCATCCTGTTCCGCACCGGCGCCATCGCGCGTCAGGGCAGGGTGTCTGAAAAGTCCACCATCGGCGATGCAGCACCCGAGGCGCGCGCCCATGGCATGAGCATCGAACTCAATGCCGCGACCGCCACCTACCTCGGCGACAGCTACACCTTCCTCGATTGCCCGGGCTCCGTCGAATTCGCGCAGGAGCAGCGCGCCGCGCTGGCAGGCGCCGATGTTGCCATCGTCGTCTGCGAGGCGGACGACAAGAAGGCACCGGCCCTGCAGCTGATCCTCAAGCAGCTGGACGAGATCAACCTGCCGCGCATCCTGTTCATCAACAAGGTGGACAAGACCGACTCTTCGCCGCGCAACGTGCTCGAATGGCTGCAGCCCGCATCATCGAAGCCACTGATCCTGCGTCAGTTGCCCATCATGAACGGCTCGATCGTGACGGGCTTCGTGGACCTCGCGCTGGAGCGCGCCTTCGTCTACCAGGAGCACCTCGAGAGCAGGCTCATCGACATGCCGGATGACATGGCGGAGCTCGAGAAGTCGCAACGCTTCGCCATGCTGGAGCGCCTGGCCGACCATGACGACGAGCTGATGGAGCAGCTGCTCTCTGACATGGAGCCGCCGCGTGACCGCATCTTCAGCGACCTCGCCAGCGAGTTGGCGGATGGTTTCATCACGCCGGTGCTGTTCGGCTCGGCCGAGCATGGCACCGGCATCGAGCGCCTGCTCAAAGCGCTTCGCCACGAGGCGCCATCGATCGCCGAAACCGCGAAGCGGCTGGGCCTCAAGCCCAACGGCACGACGGTGCAGGTGCTGAAGACCTTCCACACCGCGCATGGCGGCAAGCTGTCGTTGTCGCGCGTGCTGTCGGGTGAGGTGGCGGATGGCGCCGTGCTGCGTGGTGCACAAGGCCAGGACAGCCGCGTGGCCGGCGTCTTCACGCTGATGGGCTCGACACCGGCCAAGGTGCAGAAGGCGGTGGCCGGCGACACCGTTGCACTCGGCCGCCTCGAGGGTGCCCGCACCGGTGACACGCTGTCGACGTCGAAAGGTAATTCCCCGCAACTGGTGGCGCTCGAAACCGCGCCCGGCGTCTATGGTTTCGCCATCTCGGTCAACGACCGCAAGGACGAGGTGAAGCTCACCAGCGCCATTGCCAAGCTTGTCGAGGAGGATCCCTCGCTCTCCCTCGAGCATAATCACGACACACATGAAATGGTGCTGTGGGGCCAGGGCGAAATGCATCTGCGCGTGGCGTTGGAGAAGCTGTCGGGCAAGTTCGGCGTTCATGCCCAGGCCAAGGCCCGCCGCATCGCCTACAAGGAGACGATCCGCAGGCCGGTGCAGATCCGTGGCCGCCACAAGAAGCAGTCGGGCGGCCACGGCCAGTATGGCGACGTGGTGGTGGAGATCGCACCTCTGTCGCGCGGCTCCGGCTTCCAGTTCACCGACACCATCACCGGCGGCGTGGTGCCGAAGCAGTATATTCCCGCGGTCGAACAGGGCGTGAGGGAGTGGATGGGCCACGGGCCGCTGGGCTTCCCTGTCGTCGACTTCGCGGTGAACCTGTCGGACGGCTCGTACCATGACGTCGACAGCTCCGAAATGGCGTTCAAGACGGCGGCGCGCATCGCCATGACCGAGGGTATGCCGCAGTGCTCGCCGGTGCTGCTTGAGCCCATTGTGGCGGTGGAAATCCATAGTCCGAGCGATGCCACCTCGCGCATCAACCAGATCGTCACCGGCCATCGCGGCCAGTTGCTGGGCTTCGACGGGCGTGACGGCTGGCCCGGCTGGGACACGGTGAAGGCCCACATGCCGGAGTCCGAAATGGCCTCGCTGATCATCGAATTGCGCTCCGCCACGGCGGGTGTGGGCACCTTCACCTTCACGCTCGACCACATGGCCGAACTCAGCGGCCGTGCGGCCGAGCAGGTGGTGGCTGGGCGCAAGTCCGAGGCAGCATAGGGCGCGGCCATCACATCCGGTGAAGACGGCGTTCCGGCATGATCTGGACGTGAGAAACGGCCGCTCGCCATCCCGGGAAAGTGATCGGGGCTTGATTGGCGTTCGTTATGGGGGTGGGCCTATGGTGCGCCCAGTTTACAGGAGACGAGAGAGATGTTGATCAAGCGCAATCGGGGCTGGGAAATTCCGGAGGCGCGCGTCACCCCGGAGCATGTGTTCCTCAACCGCCGCAGCTTCATGGCCGCTGGCGCCGGTGCCATGGCGCTTGCCGCGACCAGGCCCGCCCGGGCGGAGGATGATCCCTCGGTCTCGCTCTACCCCGCCAAGTTGAACCCCGCCTATGCCGACCCGGGCCGCCCGGTGACGGGAGCGGAATACACCACCACCTTCAACAACTACTATGAGTTCGGCTCATCCAAGCGCATCGCCGACGCGTCGAAGGCGTTGCCCATCCGCCCGTGGGCGATCGTGATTGACGGCGAAGTGGAAAAGCCCACGACGATTGCCATCGACGACCTGTTCGCCCAGGTGACGTTCGAGGAGCGCATCTACCGGCATCGCTGCGTCGAGGCCTGGTCGATGGTGGTGCCGTGGACGGGCTTCCCGCTGAAGCGGCTGGTGGAGCTTGCCAAGCCGACATCGAACGCCAAGTACCTGCGCTTCGAGACCTTCAACAAGCCGGAGGTGGCGCCGGGGCAGAAGGACGGGTTCTTCACCAGCTATCCCTGGCCCTATGTCGAGGGCGTCACCATGGCAGAGGCGATGAACGATCTCCCGCTCATGGTGACGGGCGCCTATGGCAAGCCGCTGCCCACCTCGATGGGGGCACCGCTGCGCCTGCACCTGCCGTGGAAGTATGGCTTCAAGTCGATCAAGGGCATCGTGCGCGTGAGTTTCACGGCAGAGCGCCCGGTGAGCTTCTGGGAGCAGCTGGGGCCGCAGGAATATGGCTTCTGGGCCAATGTGAACCCGGAGGTGCCGCACCCACGCTGGAGCCAGGCCTCGGAAGAGGTGCTGGGGGCCGGCGAGCGCGTGCCGACCCTGCTCTACAACGGCTATGGCGCGCAGGTGGCCGACCTCTACAAGGACCTCGAAAGCGAAAAGCTGTTCATGTGAAAGAAAAAGGCCAGTCGACGGACTGGCCTTTGAAGTTTCCGTTTCCCCTCGATGTCGAGGGTTTGGTCCTGTCCGCCCGATCAGGGGTGAGAGGGCGAGGACCCGACGGCCGCTCCGCAAGGGGAGACAGATAAGCGGCGTGTTCCGCACCGGACTGCGCGGTAAGGCCGAGGATGGCTTTGCCACGCCCGCTCGGCAAGCACCCACTGTACATGGGAGCCATGACGCTTGGGTATGCGGGGCAAGCGCCGTCGCCGGATGTTCACCTCCGCCGGGCGTGACCGGGCGATCCGCCTTGCTGCCTCAAAAGAAGTTGCCCGGGTCAAGCCCGGGCAACATGAACGTTGGGATCTGCCGCAGTGGGGTGGAGCCCCTAGAAGCTCCACTCCTTCGCCTTGGCGACAAGGAAGTCGCGGAACACCGTCACGCGCTTGGTGTCCTTCAGTTCTTCCGGATAGACGAAGTAGGTGTCGAACTCCGGGGTCTCCACCGGCACGTCGATCTGCACCAGGCCTGAATCTTCCGGCACGATATAGTCGGCCAGCGAGGCGATGCCCATGCCCGCCTGCACCGCGCGGCGCATGCCATAGGCGTTGTTCACGCGCAGCGCCACCGGGCGCGGGTCGCCTTCGGGGCGGCCCACATGTTCGAGCCAGTTGATGGGCGTCAGGTAATTGGGCGCCTGTCCGAAGGTGAGGATCTTGTGCTTGTCGAGGTCCTCCAGCGACTTCGGGATGCCGTGCTTCTTGAGGTAGTCGGCAGACGCATAAAGATGGTGGTGCACCGTGAACAGCTTCCTCTGGATGAGGTCGGGCTGCGTGGGGCGCCGCAGCCGCACGGCCACGTCTGCTTCGCGCATCGACAGGTCGAGTTCGCGGTCGTCGAGCAGCAGCGTCACCGCGATCTCCGGGTAGAGTTCGGAAAACTCCTTGAGGCGCGGGGTAAGCCACACGGAGCCAAGGCCCACCGTGGTGGTGATGCGGAGTTCGCCTGAGGGCTTCTCCTTCGAGTCCATCAGGCGCGTTTGCGCGGCGGTCAGCTTGGTGAACACCTCATGGGCCGTGCGATAGAGCATCTCACCCTGCTCGGTGAGGATGAGGCCGCGCGCGTGGCGGTGGAAGAGGGGCACATTCAGCGCGTCCTCCAGTGCCGAGATCTGGCGGCTCACCGCTGATTGCGAGAGGCCGAGTTCGTGACCGGCATGGGTGAAGCTTCCGGCATCCGCAACGGCGTGGAAGATCCTCAGCTTGTCCCAGTCCATCACCGGTTTATTCAGCGGCATGGCGCGTCTCCGCCTGTGTATGGAGCCAACGCTCCGCTTCAAGTGCGGCCATGCAGCCCATGCCGGCGGCTGTCACCGCCTGCCGATAAACATCATCCGTCACGTCGCCCGCCGCATAGACGCCGGGAATGGCCGTCTGCGTTGAGCGCGCCTCGGTGACGAGGTAGCCACCCTGCTTGAATGGCAGCTGGCCCGTGAACAATTCGGTTGCCGGGGAATGGCCGATGGCGATGAAGATGCCGTCGACGGCCACGTCCTGTGTTTCGCCGGTCTTGACGTTCTTGATGCGGGCATGGGTCACGCCCTTCGGATTGTCCGTCCCCAGAACATCGGCAAGCGCAGAGTCCCACATCACCTTGATCTTGGGATGATTGAACAGGCGGTTCTGCAAAATGCGCTCCGCCTTGAATTCGTTGCGGCGGTGCACGACGATCACTTCCGAGGCGAAATTCGTGAGGAACAGTGCTTCCTCCACGGCGGTGTTGCCGCCGCCCACCACGACCACGCGCTTGTTGCGGTAGAAGAAGCCGTCGCAGGTCGCGCAGGCCGATACGCCGAAGCCGCGGAAGGCCTGCTCGGAGGGCAGGTCCAGCCACTTGGCCTGGGCACCCGTGCAGATGATCAACGCGTCGCAGGTGTATTCCGTGCCAGAGTCACCCTTGAGCCAGATCGGCTTGTCCTTGAGCCGCACCTCGGTGATGGTGTCGGACACGATCTCGGTGCCCACGTGCTCCGCCTGCGCCTGCATCTGCTCCATCAGCCACGGGCCCTGGACCACGTCCGCGAAGCCGGGATAGTTCTCGACGTCGGTGGTGATGGTGAGCTGGCCCCCCGGCTGGATGCCTTGCACCAGCATC
This sequence comes from Rhizobium sp. Q54, assembly GCA_945889445.1. Lineage (GTDB taxonomy): Bacteria > Pseudomonadota > Alphaproteobacteria > Rhizobiales > Aestuariivirgaceae > Aestuariivirga. Next base: position 28,781 of record CAMDBX010000001.1, on the reverse strand, counting down.
GGCTTCAGCATTGCGCGGGCGGCATAGATGGCAGCGGTATAACCGGCGGGTCCCGATCCCAGGATCAACACGCGGGCGTGACGGGCGGACATGAGGAGCTCCAAATTGCTATGAAAAAACAGCATAGCTTAATTGGGTGCAACGGCAAAGCCACGACTAGCTGTTGTGAACATCTGCCAGAGGCGAACGCCCGGACGTGGCGCGCCGACCGGAATTTGCGTGGTTCTTCCGCAGGTTGCGCCCATTATTCGTGCTGCCATGCAGCAACAGCGCTGTGGCGCTGCAATATCGGAGCAATGCGCCCTTCGAGTGGTTGTGATTTCTGGCCGCCGCAGGCCGGTCACGGGTCAGGAGTGGTGCATCCTTCCTTGTGATGAGCTACAGCGGCATCCATGGAGCTCGATGCCACCGACTGGAAAATCCTGCGCGAACTGCAGCGCCACGGCCGGGTGACGAATGTCGAACTCGCGAGCCGCGTCGGGCTGTCGCCGCCTCCCTGCCTCCGCCGGGTGCAGGCGCTGGAGAGGGCGGGCGTGATCGTGGGCTACCGTGCGTTGCTTGATGCCGCAGCACTTGGCTTCGACGTCACGCTCTTCGCTTTTGTCGGGCTGAAGAGCCAGGCCGAGGCTGAATTGCGCGCCTTCACCGACCGCGTTGCGGCGTGGCCGCTGGTGCGCGAGGCCTATGCGATTTCGGGTGAAGCGGATTTCCTGCTCAAATGCGTGGCGCGCGATCTTCCTTCGCTGCAGGACTTCATCATCCGCGACCTGAGCGGCGCCCCCAATGTCGAGAACGTCAAGACCACGCTGATGCTGCGCGTGGCGAAATACGAGCCCGGAGTTCCCATCCCGTGACCGAGACTGCGCTGCCTTCTGACCGCTCCGGCTGGTTCAGCATCCTGTCCTCCACGCTCACAGCCGTGGTGGTGGGTTTCGCCTCGACCATCCTGGTCATCATGGAGGCGGCGCGCAATGTCGGTGCCTCGCCAACCCAACAGGCATCATGGGCTGCCGCGCTGTGCTTTGGCATGGCCATCACCTCCTTCATCCTGTCATGGCGCTACAGGATGCCGATGATCACCGCGTGGTCGACGCCGGGCGCGGTGCTGATCGCCACCAGCGGCAGTGGCATCACCTATGCCAATGCGCTCGGCGCCTTTGTGGTGGCGGGCCTGCTCATGGTGGTGGCGGGCCTCATCAAGCCGTTGGAAAAGGCCATCGAGAAGATTCCCGCCCCGGTTGCCGCGGCCATGCTGGCAGGGGTTCTGCTGCGCTACACGCTAGGCGTTCCCGGTGCGGCCATGGCCATGCCCTGGGCGGTGCTGCCACTGGTCATCGTGTTCTTCGGGCTCAGGCTGTCCTATCCGCTCTATGCGGTTCCGGTAGTGGTGGTGGTGGGCGTGGCGCTCGCCGCGCTGGGCGGCGGCTTCGCGGGCAATTGCTGCAGCTTCGGCATCACAACGCTCGAATGGACGACGCCCAGCTTCGACTGGCAGACCATCCTGTCGATCGGCGTGCCGCTGTTCCTTGTCACCATGGCGTCGCAGAACCTGCCGGGCTTCGCGGTGCTCAGGGCCAGCGGCTACCAGCCGCCGGTGCAGCCGGCACTTCTGGTCACCGGCGTCGGCTCCACGCTGATGGCGCCCTTCGGCAGTCACGCCATCAACATGGCGGCGATCACCGCCTCGATCGTCACCGGCCCGGACTGCCACCCGGACCCGAAGAAGCGCTGGCTCGTGGCGTGGCCCTATCTGGTGCTCTATGGCCTTATCGGGCTCATGGCGGCGAGCTTCGTCCATGTGCTGGGTGCGCTGCCCAAGGACGTGATCACCGCCATCGCGGGCCTCGCCCTGTTCTCGCCATTGATGGGGGGCGTCACCGCCATGATGAAGGAGCCGCGCGACATCGAGAGCGCGCTGGTCACCTTCCTCGTCACGGCGAGCGGCCTCACCATCATGGGCGTGGGCTCGGCCTTCTGGGGGCTGGTCGCCGGGCTGGTGCTGTTCGGGGCGCGACACCTCATCCAGCAAAGGCGTGGCTGAGCCGCCAATCCGCCGGGCGCTTGCGCACGTTATAGAACCATGAGACAGATCTTCCTCACCTTCTTTGCCCTCATTTTTGTGAGCAACGCCGCCATGGCCGAAACCACCGCCCACGACTTCTCCCTGACCGGCATCGACGGCAAGCCGATGCCGCTGGCGCAGTTCAAGGGTCATCCGGTGCTGGTCGTCAACACGGCGTCGGAATGCGGCTATACCCCGCAGTACGAGGATCTCGAGAAGCTGTGGCTGGCCTACAAGGACAAGGGGCTCGTCATCATCGGTGTTCCGTCCAATGACTTCGGCGGCCAGGAGCCGGGCACGGCGGCCGAAATCGCCACATTCTGCAAGCTCAACTATGGCGTGACATTCCCGCTGTCCGACAAGACGGTGGTGAAGGGCGACAAGGCCGACCCGTTCTACAAATGGGCGGGCGAGCAGGCCGGCGCGCTGGGCCGGCCCAAGTGGAACTTCCATAAATACCTGATCGGCGCCGACGGGCGGTTCATCGACTGGTTCTCGACGCCGACCAAGCCCATGAGCCCGAAGATCACCGCCGCCGTCGACAAGGCACTCGCCGCCCAGTGAAGCCACGGCGCGGGTTGCAAAAACCCTGCAACTTGACTCATTTACATGCATGTGTCATGCATTTGAGAAAGGTGTAGTCATGAAGCAGGACGTACCCCCCTCACAGCATGCGGCAAACCTTATCGGCGCCTTGTCGCTCGGGTTGGCTGACAGGATCGTTGCAGAAACCGAGGCGCTGATCGGTGCGGGTGCCAATGCCTCCGCGGCCCTCATCCTGATCGGCAGCCGCCCGGACATGACCATCGACGACTTGCGCCACGGCGTGAAGCTCACCCATTCGGCCACGGTGCGAACCGTCATGCGCCTCCAGGCTGCCGGGTTGGTGGAGAAGCATTCCGGCGAGGATGGGCGGTCCGTTTATCTTCGGCTGAGCCCCAAGGGACGGCGCGACATGGCGCGTGTCCAGAAGCTGCGGGAACGGATCCTCGAGGCTGCACTGGCGGATCTTTCGCAGGCGGAGCTCAGGCAGTTCGGCGCCATGGCGGCGCGGGTGCTGCCCAACATCGTTCCGGAAAGCGTCTCTGTCGATGCCATCTGCCGCCTGTGCGATGGCAAGGTCTGCCCCGATGCGATCTGCCCGCTCACGCCCGAGCGCGATGCGCGATGGCGCGGAGGCGCGCCGCAAGAGTGCCGTTCCGGCGTGAGCCAGCCTCAGTAATAGATCATGAAGCTCCGCCACGGCGCCTCGTCTGCAACGCGCTCGTAAAGCGCAATGGCCGGTGCGTCGGATTCGGGCACCAGCCAGCGCAGATGCGTCCAGTTTTCCTGTTGGCCGTGGCGGAAGATTGTTTCGAGAAGGTTGCGCGCCAGTCCCCTGCGACGGGCCTCCGGCGCCACGTAAAGATCGTCGAGCAACCCGCACCAGCGGCCCGAGATCGCCTCCGGCAGGTGGAAGACCACAGCGAAGGCCACCAGTTCGGCATTCATGAAGGCGCCCCAGCACAGCACATTGGGGTGCGACAGCAGGGCAGGGGCAAAGCCGTTGCTGTTGCTGCCGTCTTCGCTGTCGGACATTTCCGCGGCATAGGCGCGGCGAAGGTTTTCAAGGCGGGGGCAGTCTTCCGCCGTGAGGCGCCGAATGTGATGCTTCATGTTGGTTCCCATTGAGTGGAGGCTTCGCTGCGTCCCTTCCGCCAGCGGCGGCGGGCGGCGCCCGCCAGCAGGCAGGCGACGAAGAAGCCGATGACGGTGGTGCCCAGCGTTGGCAGACCGACGGCGCCGGCGAATTCGACGCTGCCACCGCCCATGAGCCCGCCGAAGGTGCTGCCCAGCGCATAGGCCATGGCATAGCACGCAGCCACCGAAGCCAGCGCCTTGTGGGCATAGCGCTCGCCGAGGATGACGAGCGAAACGCTGTACATGCCGATGATCGTTCCGCCGGCGAGGTAGCACGCGGCCAGCGCCACCGGGTAGGACAGCGTTCCCGCGAACAGCAGCAGCATGCTGATGAGTGCTCCCCCCGAGACGCCGGCGAGAAGCGACGTCCGGCGGTAGCGGTCGCTTGCCAACCCGATCGGCAGGGCCATGGTGATTGCTCCCACCGACAGTGCGATGAGCAGCGACAGCGCGCCTTGTTCGCCGAAGCCGGCCTTCTGCCCGAAGATCGGCAGCATGGTGTAGAGCGCGGTTTCCACCAGTCCGGTGACGAAGGCCACGGAGATCAGCGGCAGTGCCTCGCGTGCCACGCGGAGGTCAAGCCGCCCGGCGTCCGCGGTGGGCGCTGTGGGTTGCGGCAGGAACAGGGTTGCAATGCCCCCGACAAGGGCCATCACGACCATGAAGGCGATTGGCAGGCCGCCTGCGAAGCCCACCGCCATCACCAGCCCCGGCCCGGCCATGAAGCCGATGGAGTAGCAGAACTGGAAAACCGAGTTGGCCCGGCCGCGCGCTGCATCGGGCACGATCTCGTTGAGCCACGCTTCGGTCAGGATCCACAGGCTGCCGAGTGCCATGCCCAGCAGCAGCCGCGACACGCACCAACCCGCAAAGCCGGGCCCCGCGGCCAGTGCGCCGATGGATGCCGCCGCCGCCAGGAAGCAGAAGACGGTGTAGTTGCGGTAGCCCGCCCGCGCGATGAGCCATGGCACGAACGGCCCCACCAGAAAGACGCCAAGGCCCGCCCAGCGTGGCATTGAAGCCGATCTCGCTTTCGCTGAAGCCTTGCTGCTGCAGGTTCAGTGCATAGATCGGATGGGTGAGCCCGAACACCATCGCCTCGAGAAGGCCGATGGCCGAGAGCAGGGCCATGCGCAGGCGAAGGGGCATCGCCGCACCGGGGATGGCGCTCATATGATGCACTTCGGTTCGTCGCACCAGCAGGGAATGCCTTCGAGCACGATGTCCCATGCGCGGTAGTCGGCGGTCAGTGCTTCGCCTGCGGCGATGTCGCGGCTCGCCACCACCACGATCTGGTTCTCGACCCGGACATTGGGCCGGCAGGAGTGGTTGATGAGCCCGATGCCCGTGCGCTCGCTGCGGATAAAGCCGAACAGATAGTCGCCGTCACGGGCGATCTGCACCAGGTTGATGTGCTTGTCGGGTTCGGCAAGCCGGTCTTCGCGGATCTCGATCCGCTCCAGTTCGCCCTGGAAGATGCCGAGAAGCTTGCCCGCCGCGATGTTGCGCTTGGCGATCGCGCCGCGGTTGCCGTTCGGTAGCGGTGTCTCGGCGACAAGGCTCCAGTTGGTGTAGGTCATGGCTGCTCCGCCCCACCGTAGCATAAATATATGCATGCCGCATGCATGTCAATGATGATGCGCCGGGAACATAAAATACATTGTTGCAACTTTAAGTGCATGCAATATGCATATAAGCACTCCGCATGCAGTTGACGTTCCGCGCCAGAGGGGGAAAACGCATGGCCGCTTCAATCACCGGTGAAGTCCTGGATCACTCCGCCACGGAGCGGATGGCGCAATGGATGTCCATGGGCCTTGCCTGCATCGCTGGTCGTCGCGAGTTCGCGAAGGGGCGCTATGCCATTGCCGACCTTGCGGAGGAGAGCATGCCCGCCGCCGTGATGCGCTTCGAGGAGGAGGTGCGGCAGTTGCGCAAGGTGGCGCTGCTGTGCCTCATCCCGCGCAGTGCCGCGAACATGGATCCGAGCGTCCCGTCGATCGAGGTGCTGCGCGAGATCAGCACGTTTGGCGCCAGCATCTGCGCGGTTGGTGCGGAGGCGCTTCTGCGCAGTGCGGTTCTTGAGCGGCCGGTCAGGCTCGATTGCCCGGTGACCGGGGCTCCCACCACCTACTCCTTTTTCGGCGTTGCCTTCTGTCCGCAGGCGGCAAACGCGGCCGACGATCTCTATGACCTGCCGCTCAGCGCGCCATTTCCCTGCATCATCATCACCTCAGACGGTTTTGCCTTCGCCATGTTCGTGCGCGACATGTCGGTTGCGCGGCACGGCGTGGCGCCGCACGGCATCGCCAGCCGGACGGAACGCCTGGCGCTGTTCGCCGACTGCGTGGGACGCTGGCAGAAATTCTCGCTGCACACGCTCTCCGCCTTCGCCGAGCGGACCCGCGGCACGCGCTGCCCGGTGCACATCAGCGACGACGGGCTGAGCTGGCAAGCGGTTCACAATGATCCGGTCTTCGCGGAAATCAGGAAGGAGCTTCACACCCACGAAATGCCGCGGGTCTATGCTGCCGATCTCGCTGGTCGGTGGAATGCCGTTCTTGACAGCCAGGGCGCGCATTTCCATGCCCGCTCCGGACAGAGCGGCGGACTGCGGCTGGACAGTCCGACACGCGGCGGTGGATGCCCTTTTGCGGCGGCGTCCGCGCGCGACGTAGCGCCGCCCGCTGCCTGAGGCAGCCTCAGCGCCAGGCGACCTTGGCGATCTCGTAGGACTTGCCGCCGCCGGGCGTGTTGACCTCGACCGAGTCACCTTTCTTCTTGCCGATGATGGCCCGCGCAATGGGCGAGGAGACGGAGATCTTGCCCTTCTTCACGTCGGCTTCGAATTCGCCGACGATCTGGTAGGCGGTCTTCTCGTCGGTTTCCTCGTCGATCAGCGTCACCTTGGCGCCGAACATGACGGTGTCGCCTGAGAGCTTCGAGATGTCGATGATCTCGGCGCGCGAGAGCTTGTCCTCAAGCTCCGCGACGCGCGCCTCGGTCCAGCCCTGCTGCTCCTTGGCAGCATGGTATTCGGCGTTCTCGGAAAGATCGCCGTGTGCGCGGGCTTCCTCGATGGCCTTGATGATGCGCGGGCGCTCCACGGTCTTGAGGTGCTTCACCTCAATCATCATGGCGGAGTGGCCTTCGGCGGTCATTGGCACTTTGTCCATCGGTCTCGTCCAATCTATTCCAGTTTCTTCAAGCCCCCGGGATAGCCCGGAGGCGAAATTCCATCCGTGTCTGGGAAAAACGACACCCGGCGATACGGAGTGAACCGTATCCTTCCGGGCGAAGCAGAAACATGGCGCAACTCGGCCCGAAATTCAAGGGGAGCGGGTGTTCGCCAGCTAAGGTATTGATTAATAAGCCGTGTCAAGACAACGAAAGCTGGCCCCCAGCATTGGCCTACGCCGCAGACGCGGGATCGCGGCCGTTGCCGGGATGACGGCTCCGGGGGAGGATGCTAGCATTCTCCCATGCGCAGATTTCTCAAGACCTTGGCGTCCCTCGTTGCTTTCCTGATTGTCCTCGCCGTCGCCGGCTTTCTCACCCTCGGTCCGGAGCGGCTTTGGGCTGAATTCGGGCCGCCCGACCTTGGCGCGGTGGACTTCGCCACGCTCCAGCGGAGCGCCACGCCAAACGACGCGCTCGCCTGCCTGCCCGAATTCTGTGCGGCGAAGGCGGACATGGCCGCCGCGGTGATTGCACGACCGGTGAATGCGGTGTTCCTCGCCGTGCAGGAGGCGGTAGCGCGCGAGCCCCGCCTCAAGCAGGTTGAAGCTCACGCAGCCCAGGGCACGCTGCGCTATGTCCAGCGCAGCAAGATCATGGGCTTTCCAGATACCATCAACGTGAAGGTGGTGCCGATGGCCAATGGCGGTTCGGCGGTGCTGATCTATTCCCGCTCGCAGATCGGCAAGGGTGACACGGGGGTGAACCTTGCCCGCGTGAAACGCTGGTCGGACTTGATCGTGGCAGCAGCGGAGAAGGACGCGCCATAACTGAAGTTGCTTGACCCCCCCGGCTTTCGCCGGGATGACGTCACCAGGCCTCAGAAATAATCCTGCAGCGGCTTCACGTCGAGGCGGCCTTCCTTCTGCGCGGCGATTGCCTTGGTGACCGAGAGGATGCCGGGCAGCGTGGTGTAGTAAGGCACCTTCTGCATCAGCGCCGTCTGGCGGATGGGCTTCGAGTCCGACTGCGAGGAGCGCGTCTCGGTGGTGTTGAGCACCAGCTGGATCTCGCCGTTCTTGATGGCGTCCACCACATGCGGGCGGCCTTCCAGGATCTTGTTGATCTTGGTGGAGGGAATGCCCTTGTCCTCGAAATAGCGCTGCGTGCCGCCGGTGGCCACCAGCTTGAAGCCCATCTCGACCAGCTTCTTCATGGCCGGCAGGATCTTCGGCTTGTCGGCATCCTTCACCGAGATGAACACGGTTCCCGCCTGCGGCATGCGCATGCCGGCACCCAGCTGGGCTTTGGCGAAAGCCATGTCATAGCTCATGTCGAGGCCCATGACCTCGCCGGTCGAGCGCATCTCGGGTCCCAGCAACACGTCGACGCCGGGGAAGCGGTTGAACGGGAACACGGCTTCCTTCACCGCCACGTGGGCGAGCTTCTTCGGCTTCAGCTTGAAGCTGGCCAGGCTCTCGCCCGCCATCACGCGCGCGGCGATCTTGGCCACCGGCACGCCGATCACCTTGGCCACGAAGGGCACGGTGCGCGACGCACGCGGGTTCACTTCCAGCACATAGACGTCGCCGTCCTTGATGGCGAACTGCACGTTCATCAGGCCCACCACGTTCAGGGCCAGCGCCATCACCTTGGCCTGGCGCTCGAGTTCGGCGATGACGGACGCCTTGAGCGAGTAGGGCGGCAGCGAGCACGCCGAGTCGCCCGAATGGATGCCCGCCTCCTCGATGTGCTCCATCACGCCGGCGATGAACACGTCCTTGCCGTCGCAGATCGCGTCGACGTCCACCTCGATGGCGTTGGAGAGATAGCTGTCGATCAGCACGGGTGACGAACCCGACACGACCACCGCCTCGGTGATGTAGCGCTCGAGTTGTGCATCGTCCTTGACGATCTCCATGGCGCGTCCACCCAGCACGTAGGACGGGCGGATGACCACGGGGAAGCCGATCCTCTTGGCGATCTTCTTGGCTTCGGCGCCGGAGTAGGCCATGCCGTTTTCCGGCTGGCGCAGCTTCAGCTTCTTGAGCAGCTTGGAGAAGCGGTCGCGATCCTCTGCGAGGTCGATGGCGTCGGGCGTCGTGCCGAGGATCGGCACGCCGGCCTTCTCGAGCGCGTCTGCCAGCTTCAGCGGCGTCTGCCCGCCGAACTGCACGATCACGCCCTTCAGCGTTCCGTTGGACTGTTCCTTGTGGATGATCTCGAGAACGTCCTCGGCCGTCAGCGGCTCGAAATAGAGGCGATCCGAGGTGTCATAGTCGGTCGACACGGTCTCGGGGTTGCAGTTGACCATGATCGATTCATAGCCCGCGTCATGCAGCGCGAAGCAGGCATGGCAGCAGCAATAGTCGAACTCGATGCCCTGGCCGATGCGGTTGGGCCCGCCGCCGAGGATGATGATCTTCTGGCGGTCCGAAGGCCGTGCCTCGTCTTCGGCGTCATAGCTCGAATACATGTAGGCGGTGGGCGAGGCGAATTCGGCCGCACAGGTGTCGATGCGCTTGAACACCGGGCGCACGTTCAGCTTGTGGCGATAGCTGCGCACCTTGTCTTCGGAAAGCTTCACCAATTCGCCAAGCCGCTGGTCGGAGAAGCCCATCGACTTGAGCTTCTTGAGGTTGACGGCATCCTTCGGCAGGCCGCGCTCCCTGATCTTCTCTTCCGTCTGCACGATCTCCTCGATCTGGCGCAGGAACCACGGCTCGTATTTGCACGAGGCGAAGATCTGGTCGACGGTGGCCCCCATGCGGAAGGCCTGGGCAATCTTCAGCAGACGGTCCGGCGTGGGCGTGCCCAGCGCCGCGCGGATCGCATTCTTGTCGTCGCCTTCGCCCGCACCGAGGATTTCGACCTCGTTGAAGCCGGTCAAGCCCGTCTCGAGGCCGCGCAGCGCCTTCTGCATCGATTCCTGGAAGCTGCGGCCAATGGCCATCACCTCGCCCACCGACTTCATGGCGGTGGTGAGATTGTTGGAGGCGCCGGGGAACTTCTCGAAGGCGAAGCGCGGAATCTTGGTGACCACGTAGTCGATGGTCGGCTCGAAGGCGGCCGGTGTTGCACCACCGGTGATGTCGTTGGCCAGCTCGTCCAACGTGTAGCCGACGGCCAGCTTGGCCGCGATCTTGGCAATCGGGAAGCCGGTGGCCTTTGATGCGAGGGCGGATGAGCGCGACACGCGCGGGTTCATCTCGATCACGACAAGGCGGCCATCGGCGGGGTTCACGCCGAACTGCACGTTGGACCCGCCGGTCTCGATGCCGATCTCGCGCAGCACCGCAATCGAGGCGTTGCGCATGATCTGGTATTCCTTGTCGGTCAGCGTCAGCGCCGGCGCCACGGTGATCGAGTCGCCCGTGTGCACGCCCATCGGGTCAACGTTCTCGATCGAGCAGATGATGATGCAGTTGTCCGCCGTGTCGCGGACCACTTCCATCTCATATTCCTTCCAGCCCAGCACCGATTCCTCGATCAGCACTTCCGCCGTGGGCGAGGCGTCGAGGCCCTTTTCCACGATGTCGAAGAATTCCTCGCGGTTGTAGGCAATGCCGCCGCCAGTGCCGCCCAGCGTGAACGACGGGCGGATGATGCAGGGCAGGCCCACTTCGAGCATGGCCTCGAAGGCTTCCACCATGGCGCGGTTGCGGTAGTTCCTCTGGCGCTCCGGCTCTGCCGCGGCCCATGTCTTCTCGAAGGCTTCGATGTCGTCGCCCGATTCCATCAGCCGCGCCATTTCGGCGGCGTAGAAGTCCTTGTCGGCATCCTTGGCGTCGGAGGCGTTGGCCAGCATCGACTTCGGCGTGTCGAGGCCGATCTTCTTCATTGCCTCGCGGAACAGTTCGCGGTCTTCCGCCTTGTCGATGGCGTCTGCCTTGGCGCCGATCAGCTCGACGCCGTATTTCTCGAGAACGCCCATCTTGTTCAGCGACAGCGCGGTGTTCAGCGCCGTCTGGCCGCCCATGGTGGGCAGCAGCGCATCGGGGCGCTCCTTCTCGATGATGCGGGCGACGACTTCCGGCGTGATCGGCTCGATGTAGGTGGCATCCGCCAGGTCCGGGTCCGTCATGATGGTGGCCGGATTGGAGTTCACCAGGATGATGCGATAACCCTCGGCCTTCAGGGCCTTGCAGGCCTGGGTGCCGGAATAGTCGAACTCGCAAGCCTGGCCGATAATGATCGGTCCAGCCCCGATGATGAGGATGGATTTGATGTCGTCGCGTTTTGGCATGTGAGGGGAACCCGAATTTGAGGTTTCCTACACACTCACCGGGGGGATTCCAAGCCCAATCGGCCCACCTGTGGACCAGTGCTATTTCCGTGGCCCCATTCCCACCCTTCCAATCACGCCGTCATCCCGGCGAAGGCCGGGATCCAGCTTTGTTTCCGAGCATTTGGCGCCCGAAGCTGGATCCCGGCCTTCGCCGGGACGACACCATGGAATATGATTGTTGGTGGCGCTACAGCGCCGTCTTCCCCGCCGGCAGGTCGCTCCGCACGGTGTAGCACTTCACCTGTCGGAAGGCGGTGCAGTTGCCGGCGCAGACCTTCTCCGAATCGATGACACGGGCCTGGTCTGACGGCTCGCGCTGGAACAGCATGGCCTCGTCATATCCCTCGATCTTGCAGAAGGCATCCGCGGCCGCCTTGCCACAGGCGCCATCCGAGAGACAGGCATGGATGCGGTGACCGCCGAGTTGCGGCGTGAAGTAGTTGCGCACCTCCGAGGCGTGGGCCTGCGGGATCAGTGTCAGCAGCATGAGTGAGGCGAGCAGCGCGCGCATGGACATGTCCTCCTGTCAGATGGCCTGGCAGCGGGCGAAGCTGCAGGGTTCGACGGAAATCTGACCGGCGGGCGGCCAGGCCGCGTTCTTGGTGACGACGGTGACGTTGGCCGGGTTGGCGGCTGGTGCAGTCACGAGGTGGGCGTCGTTGCGCGAACCGGCAAAGGCGCCCGCCGAAAGGAACATGACACTCAGGATGATCGATGTGGTCAGCGTCTTCATGGCCTTGCTCCGTTCAGGAGAACGTCCGTTTGCGAAATCTGGTTTCGGTGAGGAAAGGTGGCCCCGGGGGTTGCCCGGGGCCGCCAAGTTGTGGGCGGCCTTTTGCAGGGGATGGGGGGAAGTGGCCGCCCAGGGAAATCGTCAGCTGCGAACCAGCGTGCAGTCCGCGTTCAGGCATTCCTGGACGGTGAGCGGTCCCACCAGCGGAAAGGCCTGGTTCTTCTCGATCACCGTCTCGTTCATGGAAACCGGCTCGATGGAGGTTGCTTCCTTGGGCGACACCGAAGCGAAAGCACTCGCGGCGGTGGCCAGGGCGATCAGCATGTAGAGTGTGGTGTGCTTCATTGTCGTGGTTCCTGTCGGTCTTGATGAACCTTGTGTAGGCCACGCTCCGGCTACGGACTGTAACGCCCATCACACCCGTTAAGTTTTCTGAAACCATTCCGCGGGCGATAAAAAAACCCCGGCGCAGTTGGCGGCCGGGGTTGAGGTACAGGCAGTGTTTGCAGGGGATGGGGGGGAAGTGCTGCCTGGGTATGAGATTCATGTTGGGGTCGGGATCGGGAACTTCAAGCCGCGTGCGGCGGCCGCGCGTTAATTATTGGTTAGGGACGTCGGAGCAGTCGTCGAGCTTGCATTCGGTCACGACCAGCGGGCCCACGACTGGGAACGGGCTGTTCTTCTCGACCACGGTCTGGTTGGTGATGGCAGCGGTTTCAGCAGCTGCTGGCGCGTCCTGGAGGGCCGCGACACCGGCGACGGTGCCCATGGCGGCGATCAGGATGATGGCGTAGCGGATCATTGTTTCGTGCCCCTTTGGATCTCGTTGATGATCCTGATCTAGGGGACGATCTGTCCAACCGTAGGACGGTCTTGTAACCAGTTTGTGGTGGGTTGTGTTCAGTTTGGGGCAATTGCGGCGGCTGCCACAATTGAAAAGGGCCGCGCTCCCGGGGGAGGCGGCCCTGTAACCGGCGAACCGGAATTGGGATCTTACTGGGGGCGCGGGCCGCGGCCGGGAAGTTCGACCTTCTTCGGCATCGGCAGCAGGCCTTCGCGCTGCAGCTTCTTGCGCTGCAGCTTGCGGGCGCGGCGCACGGCCTCGGCCTTTTCGCGGGCCTTCTTCTCGGAGGGCTTCTCGTAGTGACCGCGGAGCTTCATCTCGCGGAAGATCCCCTCGCGCTGCATCTTCTTCTTGAGCACCTTGAGGGCCTGATCGACGTTGTTATCGCGGACTACGACTTGCAAGTTCTACCTCTGCAAACAGGGTTGGGTTGTTAAGAGGGCCTCCAAGGTCCCTCAGCGTGGGCGGCGGATTAGCATAGAGTCTTAAGCCTGTCGAGGGGTCACCCGGTTGAAATGGCCCATTTTGCGGCCCGGCCGGGACTCCCGCTTGCCATAGAGGTGCACGTGCACCCGGGGCTCGGCGGCCAGTTCCCGCCAGCGGCTGGCCTCCTCGCCCAGAAGGTTGGTCATCACCACGTCGCCATAGCGTTCAGGGCTGCCCAGCGGCCAGCCGCAGACCGCCCGGATATGCTGCTCAAACTGCGACACCGCACAGGCATCCATGGTCCAGTGCCCGGAATTATGCACGCGGGGCGCGATCTCGTTGACGATCACGCTGTCTCCGGCCACGAACATCTCGATGCCGATCACCCCCACATAGTCCAGCGCCCCAATGATGCGGCTGCCGAAATCCATGGCCGTTGCGGCCACGGCAGGCGAGATTCGGGCGGGAACCGTCGAGGTCTTGAGGATATGGTTCTCGTGGTGGTTTTCGGGCACGTCATAGACCTTCACCTCGCCGGACCAGCTGCGCGCCGCGATCACCGAGATTTCCTTTTCGAAGCGCACGAAGCCCTCGAGGACGGCCGGCTGGTGGCCGATCTCGGTGAGGGCCTGGGCCGGGTCCGTAGCGTCGTAAATCTTGGTCTGGCCCTTGCCGTCATAGCCGAAGCGCCTTGTCTTCAGCACAGCTGGCCGCCCGATGCGGGCCAGCGCGGCCTCGAGCGAGGCGAGGTCGGTGATATCGGCGAAGGGGGCGACGGGGATGCCGAGGCCCGCGATGAAGGTCTTTTCCGCGATCCGGTCCTGCGCCGTCTTCAGTGCGGCAACCCCCGGCGCCACCGGCACCAGCGCGTCGAGGAAGCCCGCCGTGTCGCCCGGCACGTTCTCGAACTCATATGTGACGACGTCCACCGCCTTGGCGAAACCCTCCAGCGCCGTGAAGTCGTCATAGGCTGCCACCGTCCTTGCGGCGGAGACGGCGAAGGCCGGGCTGTCAGCCTCGGGCGCATAGATGTGGCAGTCGAGCCCGAGGCGTCCTGCGGCGAGTGCCAGCATGCGCGCCAGCTGGCCGCCGCCGAGGATGCCGACGGTTGAACCGGGGGGCAGGGGCGCGGTGATCTTCTTCATGCCTCGTCCTTCGGGCGCTCGGCCACGGCGGCCGTCTGCTCTGCCCGGAACGCATCAAGGCGTCTGGCCAGCGCGGGGTCATTGAGGGAGAGCACGCTCGCCGCCAGCAGCGCGGCGTTGACGGCACCCGCCTTGCCGATCGCCAGCGTTCCCACCGGAATGCCGGCCGGCATCTGCACGATGGAGAGGAGCGAGTCCTGGCCCGACAGCGCCTTGGATTCGACCGGCACGCCGAACACGGGAAGCGAGGTCATGGAGGCTGCCATGCCGGGCAGGTGGGCGGCACCGCCCGCGCCCGCGATGATCACCTTGAAGCCCTGCTCGCGCGCCGTGGTGGCGAAGTCATACAGGCGCTTGGGCGTGCGGTGGGCGGAGACGATGCGGTCATCGTGCGCGATGCCCAGCTTGTCGAGGGTTTCGGCGGCGTGCTTCATGGTGGCCCAGTCGGACTGGCTGCCCATGATGATGGCGACGGGGGAGGTGGTCACGGGGGCTGGTCCTCAGGCGATGATGTCGGGGATGAGCATGTTCTCGATGGCCTGGATCTTGTCCTTGATGTCCAGTTTCATCTTCTTGAGGCGACGCAACTGCAGCTGGTCGCCGGTGCCGGTCTCGGTCAGGGAATGGATTGCGGTGTCGAGGTCGCGGTGCTGCTGGATGAAGTTCTGCAACTGCGAGCGAAGCTGCACCTCCTGTATCACGTCCAGCTTCGGCATTGCGTCCCCGACAATTCACGAATTTGTTTTTGGCATTTCTTCACTAATGCCCTTTGCGCGTGTTCGACAAGCCCCCAACTCTATGCAATGATGGTTTCAATCCATCTGCAAACAATGGAGGATCGCATTAGTCTTCAAGCGCATCTTGGCGAATTGCACGCGAAGCATAAGGCCCTGGAGGCCGAACTCGCGGACGCAATGAACCACCCGGCGTCATCGGACGCGGAAATCGCCGCACTCAAGCGCAAGAAACTCAAGCTCAAGGACGAAATCTCGCGGCTCGAGCACCAGCGCGCCGCCTAAACGCTTGCTGGATCAGCATCCCGGCGGCCTGGCCTTGTGCCAGGAGGTCGAGCGTTCGTAGGCGTGGGCGGCGTTCAGCACCGTTCTGTCGTCGAACATGCGCCCGACCAGATGCAGGCCGGCAGGCAGACCCTTTGCGGTGAAGCCGCAGGGCACGCTCGCGGCAGGCTGCTGCGTCAGGTTGAAGGGAAAGCTGAAGGGCGTCCAGCTCACCCACTTGCCCGTGTTGTCGGGTGCGGCAGGCGCCAGCTTGCCGGCCTCGAAGGCGGGAATGGGCAGCGTCGGCGTCACCAGCAGGTCATAGCCTTCCATGAACTGGCGCATCTGGCTGCCCAGACCCCCGCGCGCCTTCACGGCATCCTGGTAGTCGTCCAGCGAGATCGACATGGACTGCTTGACCACATCGGCCAGCGCCGGGTCGAGCAGCTTCAACTTGTTCTCAGGCAGCTTGCCCAGCAAGGCGCGCGCGCCGCACCACCACAGGGTCCTGAAGCAGTCGGCCGGGTCGGCGAAGCCGGGGTCGACCTCCTCCACCTCCGCACCCAGTTCCTTGAGCACCTTGACGGCGTCCTTCACCAGCTTGGCGATTTCCGGGTCGACGTCGACGTAGCCGAGCGTCGGGCTGAAGGCGATCTTCAGGCCCTTGATGCCCTTGGCGAGCTTTGCCGTGTAGTCCACGCCGTCCGTCGGCAGCGAGGTCCAGTCGCGCGCATCGGGCTGACTGATCACGTTCATCATCAGGCAGGCGTCTTCCACCGTGCGCGTCATCGGGCCCACATGGGCCACCGTGCCGAAGGGCGACAGCGGATAGGCCGGCACCCGCCCGAAGGACGGCTTGTGCCCGAAGATGCCGGCAAAGCCCGCCGGAATGCGGATCGATCCGCCGCCATCGGTGCCCAGCGTCAGCGGCGCATAGCCCGCTGCCGCCGCGGCGGATGACCCGCCCGACGATCCGCCCGGCGTCTTCGTGGTGTCCCACGGGTTGCGCGTGATGCCGGTCAGGGGGGAATCCGTCACCCCCTTCCAGCCGAATTCCGGCGTCGTCGTGCTGCCGAGGAACACAGCACCACATTCGCGCAGGCGGGCAACGCTCGGCGCGTCCTGGTTCCAGTCCTGGTTGCGATCAACCGTGCGCGAGCCGCGCAGCGTCGGCCAGCCGCGCACCAGCAGCAGGTCCTTGATGAGGGTGGGAACGCCGTCGACGGGTCCCTGCGGCTCGGCCTTCATCCAGCGCTTCTCGCTGGCCTTCGCCTGTGCCAGCGCCTCTTCGGCGTGCACGGCCACCATGGCGTTCAACGCCTTGTCATGCCGCTCGATCTGGGCGAGGCAGGCATTGGCCACCTCGACGGGGGAGAACTTCTTCTTCGCATAGCCCTTCACGAGCTTCGCGGCAGACTTCCAGTGAAGGTCGGTCATGGTGTTCTCATCCAAACGAAGGGGATTACGCCTCCCGTGCCTTGCGCAGCGCGTCCTTGAACTGCGGCAGGAGGTCGGCGTTGGTGGCGATGATGTTGCCGGTGGCCATCGGGTTCTTCTCGCTGTCGGGGTCGGAGACGAAGCCGCCGGCCTCGCGCACCAGCAGGATTCCTGCCGCGATGTCCCACTGGTTGATGTTGCGGCACACCATGGCGTCGAAGCGGCCGGCCGCCACATAGGCCAGCGAGAGGGCCGCCGAGCCGGTGCCGCGGATGCCCACCACGCGGCCCTGCAGCACCGAGAGTTCGGCGCGCGACAGCGGCAGCTCCTTGCCGCCACGATGCGGCATCTCGTAGCTCACCAGCGTGTCGTGGATGTCGCGGCGCTGGGCCACGCGCATGCGCTTGTTGTTGAGGAAGGCGCCGCCGCCCTTTTCGGCGGAATACATTTCGTCGGTGATCGGGTTGTAGGTGATGGCCGCCACCAGCTCGCCCTTGCGCTCCAGCGCGATGGTGATGGCGAAGAACGGCACCGAATGCATGAAGTTCATCGTGCCGTCGATCGGGTCGATGATGAAGCGGTGTTCGGGGTCGGTGCCGGGAACCGCACCCGTCTCTTCCGTCAGGAAGGCATAGCCGGGCCTGACCTTGGCCAGTTCCTCGCGCAGGAACTTGTCGACCTTCTGGTCGGCGGCGGTGACATAGTCGCCCGGCGCCTTCTGGGACACCTGCAGGTTGGCGAGCTCGCCATAGTCGCGCTGCAGCGAACGGGCCGCCTTGCGGACGGCGGCGGTCATGACGGTGAGGACGGGGGAAGACACGGCGGCAAACTTCCTTGCAAACCTGAGGCGATGAGGCCCGATAGCAGGATTGGCGGGTGAGGGGAAGCTAGACCCCGAAAAGCGCCTGGAAGAAGGCCACCACCCCTGCATAGAGCGCGGATGACACGGCCGCCAGGATCACCACCGACGCTGCCGACAGCAC
Organism: Rhizobium sp. Q54; assembly: GCA_945889445.1. Lineage (GTDB taxonomy): Bacteria > Pseudomonadota > Alphaproteobacteria > Rhizobiales > Aestuariivirgaceae > Aestuariivirga. Next base: position 11,008 of record CAMDBX010000001.1, on the reverse strand, counting down.
ATAGCCCACGATCACGGCAAGGCCGTCGCGCTCGGCCAGCCCAAGCGCCAGGCAGGCGATGGCCGCGGCGGGCGGAATGTTGCCGAAGGGAATGGGCAGGAACAGGATCAGCGCCAGCGGAAAGGCCACGAGGCCGATCATCCGCTCCGCCACGTCGGATGCCACAATGAAGCCCAGCCGGGGCTTCAGCACGCGCTCCAGCCTGGCCATGATGGGCGTCACCTTGGTGACGAAGCTGTGCAGCATCTCCTTGGAGATGCGCCGCTTTCGCACCACCTCCGGCAGCCACAGCACCTGCCGGCCCATCAGCACCTGCCAGGTCAGGATCACCAGCGGCAGGCCGAGGATGGCCGAGGTGCCGGGCGGCATGGGAATGGCATTGGGCACCGCGAAGATGAACAGCAGAGCACCGAAGGCGCGTTCGCCCAGCGAATTCGCCAGGTCGCCGATGGTGGTGTCCTGGCTGGAATCCATCGATCGGACGATGTCAGACAGCCGGGACGGCTTCTTCTTCCTGTCCAAACCGCCGTCGAAATCCGGAATTTCGTCCTGCTGCACGTTCTCTCCCAAACCCGTCACCCCTCCCGGGGGCAACGGTGACTATACGGGGAACCGATGACGGTTGTCCCACATTTCGCGCCGGGGTGCGCGTCATGCGCCCTTCACTCCCCCTCTTCACCTTGCCCCGGCTTGGCCGGGGCATCCTGTTCCGTCGCTCCCCAAAAGGATCGCCCGGTCAAGCCGGGCGAAGGTGAACAGGGGAGGGCTTCATGCCCCCGTATTCGGATATCCCGCCTGGTCCATCGCCTTTGCCACCGCGGCGGCCGGAACGTACGTCTCCCACCGTCACTGTCTTGCCCGCAAGGTCGGCCTTCACCGCGGCTGCGGGGTCGACAGCCTTCACCGCCCTGGTGATGGTCGCCACGCAATGGCCGCAGGTCATGTCGGGAACGTTGAACTTCATGGCCGTGATCTCCTCTGGCATGTGCCTGCCACATCACATGGGCCTTGCCAACGTGGGAAGGTCAAGGGGCGTTGCAAATCTGTCGCAAGAGACGACCAACCATGTGACGGGCACCGGCAATCGGTTCGAGGAGCAGGCATCATGTCCGACGAGAAGGACGAGCATCCGCAGGCCGCGCGCATCCGCGAGCGCGCCTACATGATCTGGGAGCGCGATGGCCGCCCGGATGGCCATGCGCTGATGCACTGGGTCAAGGCCCGTGAGGAGATCGAAGCCGAGGACCAGCGGGCCGCCGCGGGCGGCACCCCCGCCAAGCACAATCAGGCCGGCTAGGCGCCTTCCGGCGCCGGCGCGAAACGGCTGCTGGAGGCCAGCTTCCAAGGCGCCTCGAATGGCGTGCCCTTGGCACCAGCCAGCAGTTCGCCCGGTTGCAGTGCAGGGTAGATCTGGCTGAAGTCGTGAATGCGCCCGTCCGCACCGCGCCGCATGATGTGCTGCGGCATGAGCTGCTTCGGCGTGTCGAGCCCCGCCGCGGCAATGATCTCGGCCAGCGACTTCACCGTGTCCTGGTGGAAGCGCGCCACACGCTCTGCCTTGTCGGGAACGTCGAGCGCGCGCTGACGCATCGGGTCCTGGGTGGCGACACCGGTGGGGCAGGCGCCGGTGTGGCAATGTTGCGCCTGGATGCAGCCAACGGCGAACATGAAGCCGCGCGCCGCATTGCACCAGTCAGCCCCCAGCGCCATCACGCGCGCCATGTCGAAGCCGGAAATGATTTTGCCCGCACAGCCGAGCTTGATCTCGCTGCGCAGGTTGGCGCCCACCAGTGCGGCATGGGCGAAGGACAGCCCGTCGCGCAGCGGCATGCCAAGGTGATCCATGAATTCGAGTGGCGCCGCACCGGTGCCGCCCTCCTTGCCATCGATGACGATGAAGTCCGGCCGGAGCCCCGTCTCCACCATGGCCTTGACGATGCCGAGGAACTCCCATGGGTGGCCGATACACAGCTTGAAGCCAACCGGCTTGCCGCCGGAGAGTGCGCGCAGCCGGTCGAGGAATTCAAGCAGCTCCACCGGACTGGAGAAGGCGGAATGGCAGGCAGGTGATATGCAGTCACGGTCCAGCGGCACGCCGCGGATCGCTGCGATCTCCGGCGTGATCTTGGCCTTGGGAAGCACGCCGCCGTGGCCGGGCTTGGCACCCTGACTCAACTTCACCTCGATCATCCTGATCTGCGGGTCACTGGCCACCGCGGCGAACTTGTCGGGGTCGAAGCCGCCATCGGCCGCGCGGCAGCCGAAATAACCTGAGCCGATCTCCCAGATCAGGTCGCCGCCACCCTCTTGGTGATAGGGGCTGACACCACCTTCGCCGGTATCATGTGCGAAACCGCCAAGCTTGGCGCCACGGTTCAGCGCGCGAATGGCGTTGGACGACAAGGCGCCAAAGCTCATTGCCGAGATGTTGAACACCGAGGCGTCATAGGGCTTGCTGCAGGCCGGTCCGCCAATGGTCAGGCGGAAGCCCTTGGTCGCCGGGGGCTTCGGCGCGATCGAGTGGTGCAGCCATTCGAAATTGTCTTCATAGACATTGTAGTGGGTGCCGAAGGGCCGCTTGTCGAGCTGGTTCTTGGCCCGCTGGTAGACGATGGCGCGCTTGTCGCGCGGAAAGGGCATGCCGCCCTTGTCGTCCTCGAAGAAATACTGCCGGATCTCGGGCCTGATGTCTTCCAGCAGGAAGCGAAGGTGCCCGATGATCGGATAGTTGCGCAGCACCGCGTGCCGGGTCTGGAACAGGTCACGTATGCCGATCAGCGACAGCAGGCCGGTGACCACCAATCCAGCCAGCGCAGGGCCGCGCCACGCCGGCAGCCACAGGGCCAGCAGGGCCAGCAGCAGCGCCCCGGCAATGGCCAGAGTCAGTGTGAGGTAACGCTTCTCAAGGGGCAGCATCAAGAGATCACGACGACCTTTTGTTGCAGTTTGTGCGCGGTCTATGACGGTTGGGTAAAGGCGCAACCTTGTCTGCGCCTGCCCATCGGCAGGGCGACATGGCGAGGGGCCCGATCAGGGCCCCTCGCTACCACCATTTGGCCCTAAGGGGCCTGTCAGTTGCCCGCCGCGTCCAGCATCAGCTGCGTGCCGTCGGGCTGGTTCACGATCTTGGTGAAGTCGACCGAGACGACCTTCTTGAGCGAGGCCAGCTTGTCGATGTCGAAGGTCGTGAAGTTCATCGCATCGATGGTGCGCAGGTAATAGCGGTTGCGTGCCTTGTCATTCATCCATGTGAAGACCGTCACCTCGGAGGAGGTGTCCCACATGGCGGGACCGTCGCCCGCGGTGCCTGCCGGGTCGGCAGAAAGGTCATAGGGCCTGTCGAAGTTGTTGAGGATGTGGGCGAGCGTCACCACCGCCTCTTCCGGGTTCTTCGCCTTCTTCACGAAGGTCGTGTAGTGGGCGGCCTTCACGAAGCGCCCGTTGGACACCTGGCTCGAGGGCAGGGCTGCCAGCGCACCGCCGCTGTCGGGTGCCGTCACCTTCAGCTTGCCGAACTGCCCGTCGTTTTGGTCCTTGTTGCTGAGGAAGGCATAGTTGTTGAGGTTCGCGAGGTGCCAGGGGAACTCGGGGCCATTGGTCGCCACGCCCACCGGGTTGTCATACACGTTCATCTTGCCGCCCATGAACTCGATGACGATGCCGTCGCCCGTCTTGTCGAAGTAGATGTAGTGCATGGGCATTTCCACGCCGCCCACGAAGGCGAGCTTGGGTAGCCACACCTTCATCTCGCCGCTGGCCAGCGCTGCCTTCAGTTCCGCCACGGTGGCGAAGCTGCCGAGCGCCCAGTTGGACAAGTCCGTCGCTGCAAGCTGCATGGTCTTGTCGCCGCCGAAGTCGGCGGGAGTCTGGCTGTCGTTCAGCTGGTTGGTGCTGACCGAGAGGCCCTGGTCATTCGCCGCCTCCACCATCATGCCCTGGTGCGCGCCGGGCTGCAGTGCCAACGGCGTGGCGCCGCCGAGCACGGGGTATTTGGTGGTGAAGTTCATGCCGTCGGAACCGTCGGCGGCGAGCGACACGACCTTGGTGCCCGCCGGCATATAGGTCATGGAGAGCGGGATAGGGCTCGAATACTCCATCGTCTTGCCGCTGTAAGCGATGCCATTGGTGTCGGTGATCATCAGCGCGGTGCAGGCCGATGCGGGCCCCGCGGTCAGCGCCATCAATGAGGCAAGCGAGGTGGCGCAGAGTGCGCGGCAGGTCTTGAGAATGGTCATGATCATCTCCGATGGTTCGCGAATGAGGGGCTGTGCATGCCCGAGGGTGTTTCCCCCGTCCATTCGTGCAAATGCTGCGGCGGCGCAATGATCGGGATCAATTGCGCTGGTCAGCGAGAATGATGCCGCCCGTCACGTCCGGGTGCCGCAACGCCAGTTCCCGGGTGATGGGCGCACCCATCACCCGGCCCGTCACATGTGGCTTGCAGCTGCCGGAAAGGTCAGGGAGTGGTGGGCGCCGGATCCAGCAGGAAGGCATTCACCGTCGCGGCGAACTGCGCGTATTGCTGGAACAGGAATGCGTGACCGCCATCGAAATAGGCAAGCCACGCAAACGGAATCTGGTCGGCAATGAGCTGCGCATTCACCGGCGGGTCGATCACGTCGAAGCGCCCGGCGGTGACCAGCATCGGGTTCTTGATGTTCTTCAGGTTCTCGAAATTCGTCTCGTCGGCAGACCACAGCGTGGTGCGGGCCGTGTCCTGGCGCTCGGTGGTTTCCTTCGACACGTCGAAGTCATTGGGCGCAACACCCTGCTTGCCGTTCTCCATGATGGCCGTGAAGACCTCCTCGCCCGCCTTCACGCCGCCCGCGTCAACCGGGAAGGCCAGGCCGATCTTGCCTTCCAGCGGCAGGTTCGGGTCGTTGAGCTTGTCCTCGACGTCCTTGCTGGCTGGAATGCTGTGGCTGCCGCCGGGGTTGGGCGCAGCGATCACCACTTTGCCCACCACATCCGGGTGGCGGATCACCAGCTGCTGGGTGATGCGCGCACCCATCGACCAGCCGAGCACGTCCGGCTGCTTCAGGCCCAGCGCCTGGATGAGGCCGGCCGCGTCATCGGCCATCTGCGGAATGGTGGTCTTGTTCTCCGCCGAGTCGGTGGACATGCCGACACCGCGATTGTCGAACATGATGAGCTGGTGGGTTTTCGCCAGTTCCGCGATCAGCCGCGGGTCCCACAGGCTCATGGTGGACACGAAGCCGTTGACCATCACCAGCGGCTTTCCTTCTCCGCGCATGTAATAGGCGAGCTTCACGTCGCCCACCTGCACGAATTTGACGTCGGCCTTGAAGTCGTCGGCGCGCGACGGCGACGCGAAGGCGCAGGCGGCAAGTGCAGTGAGCACGAGCAGGCCGCGTGTGAAGACACGTGTCATGAGCGGGGAACCTTCGTGTTGCGATGAGGGTTATCTGGTCAGGAAATTTGGGCCGGGGCTATGCCTTATTGAAATACATTTCAAGATTGTAGTTTTACGGAGGCTGCGTTTCAGCTTTCTCCGCCACGTCCGCGGGAGATGGGAGGGTGTGGCGGTCCCCCGTAAACTCATCTTGACCTTCCCATCATTGGAAGGTCCATATGACAACTCACGCTCTCCTGTCGTCCTCTCCCGCGGAAGAAGCGGGAGAAGACGTGTGTTTGGCTGCTGGCAGAAGAACCGCCGGGGAAGGCAATGAAAGAACGACCGTGAACCAGATCGTGCCGCCACCACTCCAGAGCTTCCCCGTCGAGGGGATGACCTGCGCCTCCTGCGTGCGCCGGGTGGAGAAGGCGATTGCCGCCGTGCCGGGGGTGGAGAGCGCCTCCGTCAACCTCGCCACCGAGCGGGCTGACGTGCGCCTCGCGGAACCGGCAACATCGGAAGCCGTGATCGCCGCCATCAAGGCTGCCGGCTATGACGTGTCCAGCCAGACCATCGATCTCGGTGTCGAGGGCATGACCTGCGTCTCCTGCGTGCTGCGGGTGGAGAAGTCCATTGCCGGCGTGCCGGGTGTCGTCTCCGCCGCCATCAACCTCGCCACCGAGCGCGCCACGGTGAAACTCGTCGCGGGAACGCCGCTGTCCGCCATCGAGGCCGCCATCCGCAAGGCGGGCTATGCGCCGCGCCGCCTCGACCATGTCGATGCGGATGCGCACCAGGCGGCAAAGGATGAAGAGTACAGGAAGCTGAAGCGCGACTTCCTCATCGCCGCCGTCTTCACCTTGCCGCTCTTCGTCATGGAAATGGGCGGCCATCTCATTCCCGCTGTCGGCCACTGGCTGCACGGGCTGGATCGCTTCAAGCTCTATGTCTTCTACTTCGTGCTGGCCAGCATCGTGCAGTTCGGACCCGGCCTGCGCTTCTACAAGAAGGGCGTGCCCAACCTGCTGAAGCTGGCGCCCGACATGAACTCGCTCGTCGTGCTCGGCTCCACCGCCGCGTGGGGCTATTCGGTGGTCGCCACCTTCTGGCCCTCGCTGCTGCCGGAGGGCACGGCGAATGTCTATTACGAGGCCTCCGCCGTCATCGTCACGCTCATCCTGCTCGGCCGCCTGCTCGAGGCGCGCGCCAAGGGCCGCACCAGTGCGGCCGTGGCGAAGCTCGTGGGGCTGCAGGCCAAGTCGGCGCGCGTCGAGCGTGACGGCGCGATCGTCGAGCTGCCGCTCGACCAGGTGGTGGCGGGTGACGTGGTGCAGGTGCGCCCGGGCGACCGGCTTCCCGTCGATGGCGTGGTCGTTGCGGGCCATTCATTCGTCGATGAATCGATGATCACCGGCGAGCCCGTTCCCGTGTCCAAGCAGCAGGGGGCCGAGGTCGTCGGCGGCACCATCAACAAGACCGGCAGCTTCACCTATCGCGCCACCAAGGTGGGGGCGGATACGCTGCTCTCCCAGATCATCCGCATGGTGCAGCAGGCTCAAGGGGCGAAGCTTCCCATCCAGGCGCTGGTTGATCGCATCACGGCATGGTTCGTGCCCGCCGTGATGGCGGTGGCTGCCTTGACCTTCCTCGTCTGGCTCATCTTCGGGCCAGCACCGGCACTCACCTTCGGCCTCGTCAATGCGGTGGCCGTCCTCATCATCGCCTGTCCCTGCGCCATGGGGCTGGCGACACCCACCTCCATCATGGTCGGCACCGGCCGCGCCGCCGAACTCGGCATCCTGTTCCGCAAGGGAGAAGCCCTGCAGGCCCTGCGTGACGTGCAGTTGGTCGCGGTGGACAAGACCGGCACCCTCACCGAGGGCCGGCCGGAGCTCACCGACTTCGAGGTCGAGGGCCTGCCGCCTGATGAAGCGCTGGCACTCATCGCATCCGTCGAGAGCCCGTCCGAACATCCCATTGCCGCGGCAATCGTCAGCGCCGCCAAGGCGAAGGGCCTCGCCGTTCCGCCCGTCGAAGGCTTCGAAGCCATCCCCGGCTTCGGCGCGCGTGGGCTTGTCGCGGGCCATGCGGTGGCCGTGGGGGCCGACCGCTACATGGTGAAACTCGGCCTCAATGTCTCGTCCTTCGCCGCCACGTCCGAGCGCCTCGGCAATGAGGGCAAGACGCCGCTCTATGCCGCCATCGATGGCAGGCTCGCCGCCATCATCGCGGTGGCCGATCCGGTGAAGCCGACCACGCCCGCCGCCATCGCAGCACTCCATGCCATGGGGCTCAAGGTCGCCATGATCACCGGCGACAACCGCCGCACCGCAAACGCCATCGCGCGCACGCTCGGCATCGACGAGGTGGTGGCCGAGGTGCTGCCCGATGGCAAGGTGGAGGCCGTGGCACGGCTGAAGGCCCGGGGCCGCGTCGCCTTCGTCGGCGACGGTATCAATGATGCGCCAGCCCTTGCCGCAGCCGATGTCGGCATCGCCATCGGCACCGGCACGGACATCGCCATCGAGAGTGCGGACGTGGTCCTCATGTCGGGTGACTTGCGCGGCGTGCCCACCGCCATCGGCCTCTCCCAGGCGGTCATCCGCAACATCAAGGAGAACCTGTTCTGGGCCTTCGCCTATAACGTGCTGCTCATACCCGTGGCGGCGGGCGTGCTCTATCCGGTGAACGGCACGCTGCTCTCGCCGATGATCGGGGCAGGGGCCATGGCGCTGTCCAGCGTCTTCGTCGTCAGCAATGCGCTCCGCCTGCGGGGCTATCGTCCGAGGGAGGAAAGGCCATGAACATCGGTGAAGCTGCAAACCTTTCCGGCGTGTCCGCGAAGATGATCCGCTACTACGAGGATGTTGCACTCATCCGGCCGCCCGCCCGCAACCAGAATGGCTACCGCGCCTACGATGAAAGCAACATCCACGAGCTCAGATTCATCCGCCGCGCGCGTGACCTGGGCGTCACGGTGGAGCAGATTTCAGGCCTCATGCATCTGTGGCGCGACCGCAGCCGCGCCAGTTCCGACGTCAAGCGCCTGGCGCTCGAGCATGTTGCGGCCCTTGAGGCCAAGCAGCGCGAGATTGCGGAAATGGCCAACACGCTCAAGCATTTGGCTGCCAACTGTCAGGGCGACGGGCGGCCCGACTGTCCGATCATCGAGAGCCTTGCAGACGGGTGCGGCCACGCCAGCCCCCGACATCTGGGCAAGGGCTTCGGCAAGCTCCGCTGATCAAGCTTTTGCAGCCTTCTCCTGCGCCGCCGCCAGCACCGCCGGTGGTATCGTTTGCAGAACCCGCAGCAAGCTCCCCACCGGTAATGCCGAAAGCTGCTCCATCAGCAGCAGCTCATTGAAAGCATTACGCGTTTCGCGGTCGATGTGCAGCAGGCGGGAAGCGGTGGACATGCGGTCTCCATAAAGCTCTGAGAACGATTGTAGAAGCCCCGCCAAGGCGCGCCCGGAATTGCCCGCACACGGTTTGCAATTGCCCACCGCGGCGCAGCCAATTTTATCATTATTTCCGGAATCTAAGAGTGGCTGGGGGACTAGGACCAGAAGCCAGAGGCCCATCAAACTCAATAATGCTTGATATTGCTTCATTTAAGGCCCATCCGTGGGGTACACACCTTGGGGTACATGAGGGTACAGATGACCAGCAAGACCTACCTCGAGAAGCACGGGAAGCAGTGGCGAGTTCAGGTGCGGGTGCCACCATCGCTACAGGTCGCAATGGGCAAGAAGAAGCTGGTGGTCCCTCTGCACACTGCAAGTCTTGCTGAGGCCGACAGGATCAAGTGGGACGTGGTGGCACGGCTCAAGGCAGAGATCGCCCTTGCCGCCAAGGGTGTGGCCGTAGACCCCGATACGCTGACCAAGGAGGCCCTGAGGTGGCGTGAGGCCATCCATGCTGATGAAGGCCATGTCAGGAGCTTCACCGACGAGCGCACTGGCGAGGTCGTTGAGTATCATGAGGCCATCGCCGCTGATCTGGCTATCGACAGGGCAATGGAGCTTGAGGATGAGCATGGCAGGGAAGCTGCTACCACCTTCTACAAGGTCGCCACCGGACAGGCCACTCCCATCACCTCCCTGCTAGACCCTTGGATGGCTGAGAGGCGAGACATGAAGCCTAGGCAGCACAGGGACTACCGCAGGGCTGTCGAGAAGTTCCACGCATGGAAGCAGACGCCCATCGAAGGTGTCACCAAGAAGGTCGCTGGTGGGTACGTAGCTGAAGCCTACGTAGCCAAGGGAACACACCCCAAGACAGCCAACAAGGACATCTCCTGCCTATCATCCTTCTGGACTTGGCTGGTTAAGCGAGGTCACGCTGAGGTCAATCCTTGGGAAGGTCAGTCGCTATCCAAGAAGCTAATCCCCAAGTCTCCCAAGCGCCCGTACACCGACGATGAGATGGTCAAGCTACTGACCAGTACCCACAGCGAAGCGAGGACTTCGCCCAATGACACCCTGCTACTCGACCTGATCAAGGTAGCGGCGCTGTCAGGGATGAGGCGGGAGGAAATCATTGTCCTCAGGGTCAAGGATTGCAGGGATGGGTTATTCACCGTCAACAAGTCGAAGACTGAAGCTGGCATAAGACAGGTTCCGGTGCATCCTAAGCTGGTTGAGGTTGTCGCTAGGCTGTCTGAGGGTAAGACCGCAGACGCCTTCCTGTTCAATGTCACAGGCAAGGAGGGTGTGGTCACTGAGAGAGGCGACTACATCGGAAAGCAGTTCAATAACTACAGGAAGCGTCTTGGCATAGGCACGGTGGCAGAGGGCCAGCGTCAGGGTGACCTTGACTTCCACTCACTGCGCCGCTGGTTCATCAAGACTGCCCGCAATGCCCTTCAGGAGGGCGCTAAGGGCTATGATCCGTGGACCATCGCTGAAGTCGTGGGTCACGATACATCTGCCCCTGATGCTGAACTTCAGATGACGATGGGTGTCTATGCGGGGAAGCAGTCGATGGAAGCTAAGGTGGCGTGTGTGAAGGCAGTGAGGCTGCCGCCGCTGTGAAGCTGCCCTGATGTGGGCTGAGGCGGCAGTGAGAGAGAGGGGGTCAAATTTCAGAAGAAAAAGTCTCAAGTGGTATCCATAATTGGGTGGCGGCACCGGACCCCCATGTACCCCCTCGAAACCACCAGCACCACCGCAGGGCCACACCATTCCCACCAGCCCTGCCACCAGCCCACCAGCCGTGCCACCAGCCGGGATGCCAGCACCAGCACCAGTGTCACCAGCACCACTGCCAGCAGCACCAGCACCCACAGCAGCACAGGTGTGGCGCTCCTGATGCTCACTCCGTTGCGCTACACGGCTTCCTTGCTGGAGGGTAGTGTGATCAGCCTCAGCCAGACTTTGCCGTCTACGGGGCTACAGCAGTACCTTATGGGGCATCATACGTGGCATCTAGCGTTGCACCTGATGTGGTAGCGTCCACAACGTGGTGGACAATCATGTCCAATCAACCAGCGATAACAGTGGCAGTTAGCCGGAGTTCCGGCGAGATCATGTCCAATCAGTCAGCGATAACAGCACCACCACGCCACTGGTCAGTTTCGACCATACCATCTCGTACTAGGCAATCGGACTAGTACGATACCGTTGACAGGGTAATCATATCGGACTACATGGAG